>NZAS01000092.1 GCA_002686195.1 Candidatus Pacearchaeota archaeon
GGAGAAATAGAATGAACTTTGCTTGTGTGAAAAAAATTAAGAACTGGTTTAAAGCAGTACCAACGCCAGTAATTGTTGAACCCGAAACCGATCTTTCTAGTTTGAAGCTATCTGAGCTTAGAGCAGTCGCAAAAGAACGCGGAATGAAAGGTTATACAAAATATAAAAAAGCTGAATTATTACAACTACTTAAAGGAGAATAAAATGAATAAAAAAGAAGAAAGTATGAAACTATCAAATCAAGCCTTGGGGGCTATTATGATGGCCCTCCAGGAGTCTTTGATGAATCAATTGGATATTGTACCAATTTTACAGAATTTTGATTTAATAATGACACAAGATGGGCTTATAGTGAACAATCCCCCCACAGTGCGCATGACTGACAGTTCAGAGATTACTGAACAAGATTTAGCCAAAATGGTAAAATAATGCCTCGCTATCGTTATGTGTGCACAAAATGCTCCACAGAGCATATAATTTTTCATTTATATGAAGAAGAGCCTTTAACGAATTGCAACACTCCAGAGTGTGCAGGGTGCTTGGTGCGTAGTGTTACCAAGCCCGTAGTTCCCCATGTGCTTCCCGTTGAGACAACAACTGGGGAACTAACGGAAGAATTTATAGAAGAAAGTAAGGAAGCCTTAAAACAACAAAAACGCGAAGCCAAAGAGAGCACTTATGAGCCGTCTTGAGATAATATTATCATCTATTTTATTTTTATCAATTTGTTTTAATGTGGGTATTTTTATATATGCACGCGCCTCTATTTCGCGATTGCTTTTTGTATCAGAGGAGTTGGGCGATTTACAAAACATGATTGATGCTTTCGCAAAACATGTAAAATCAGTATATGAATTAGAAATGTTTTATGGGGATGTGACCTTAGAACATCTTTTAAACCATGCTGTTTCTTTTAACGAACAATTAGAAACATTTGAGCATATTTATTCCTTGACTGAAGACGAAGCGCCCAACGAACAATTAATTGAGGACGAAGAATTTGACAGTAACGAAGAAGAAGATACGCCGCCGCCGAGCGAAGACTAAAAACTATTATTTTACTCAGGTCCACGAGGATGCGATAGTAAAATATGCTATTACTGAAGATATAAAAATTAGGACAGAGTTATACGTTAACTATATTCAACCTGCATTTAATGAAATGGTTGATAAGATAGTTTTTACTTATAAATTTACTAACCTTCCTAATTGCGATTACTTGCGAGATGAATGTAAAATCTGGCTCGTAACTATTTTAGACAAGTATGATCCAAATAAAGGCTCTAAAGCCTTTTCTTATTTTTCGGTTATTACCAAAAATTGGTTCATTCACAAAGTAAAACAACAACAGAAAAAGAACAAACGTGAAGTTGATTTAGACCACCTTCCCAAGAGATATGAAGAAGAGTTTCTTTCAACTAATGAATCATATGTTACTACGCGGGAAGAAGATGAATTTTGGAATTCATTTTATGAAGAATTAAAGTCTTGGGATCCGTCCCAAATGAAAGAAAATGATCTAAAAGTTTATAAAGCGATTATTATTCTTTTCGAGTCGAAAGAGGATATTGAAATTTTTAATAAAAAAGCTATTTACCTATACCTGCGTGAGATTACCGATCTGAATACTAAACAGATTGTTAATTCTCTGAAGAAGTTTCGTAAAAGATATTACAACTTCAAACAAAATTGGGAGAATGGTTTATTATGAATGCAAAAGATTTAGATTCTCTTATAAGTGAAGCACTGGATAATATTCGTAACGATAGAAAAGTTGCGCGCGAATTTCTTAATGAAATTGCAAATCAGATTGCTACTGATGCTGATCAGAATAAATACTTAAGCCCAGTGGCCGCGAAGCACATTGAAACCATGCAGCGCTCAAACGAACAACTTGTAAAGCTAATTGGAATTAGACATAAAGGACAAGTACAAGGCGTAGAGTTAACTCAAGAAGATAAAGACCATATTTTTGATTTGATTCAAGGAGGAGTTGAAAATGGCTAGTGACGAAAGCGGACCTTTACCAGGACCTTTTACTCTTCCTTTGCAGGCTGTTGACTGGGCCCTTAAAATACCTTCAAGTTATAACGCGTTGAGAACTGACACTGTGATGAAAAAGGCAAAAGTCATGACTCAGCCCGAGCCACTAAGTCCTCTTGATGGATGGGTTGCCGGCGGAACTGCCACTTCAAACCAACCCTCCGGAGAATATATATGCCAGGTTATGTTGATAGATGTGTTACTGGGTCATGTAAAATTTTACGGAGATGTGTGTGAGTTGGCTTTATCTTCAAATTCAGAACAGTATAGTAAATTTATGTCCCTTTATACGAGAATGACTATTCCGAAAGTTGGCGACTCGTTGATGCCCCACATTAATGATATTGTTGAAGTTTCGTTAGACCCGGGAGATAATGGAACACCTCTTGATTATCAAAATGGAACATTTGTAAAGATTTTCTCAAGACCGGCGCCAGTAGTGGACATAGAAGCTACATGTGTATCCCTGAGATCAATGTTTGGAAACGGCAATGATGCTCCGCTGGGAGGAGAGGATCCTGGAAACTGTCCTTGGTCGAATGGTGGGCAACAATACACAGCGACATGGAACTCTTCAGAGTATCCTGGGACTGGTGATACATGGAATGGTACAATTTTGAAAAATGGACAAATAGAAGACACAGGATTACTGGAAACTGATTCAAAATCGGGCGCCCAATTATTGATTCCAGCTATGGTAGATTTTAAGAAATTGGCGGCAGCATATGAAACAAAATTCCCAGGTAAAACCCTGAAGGGTTCAGGTTATCGTACTTATGCTTCTCAGATTGCACTACGTAATAAGCGACACCTTAATGGGGCATTTGTTTGTGGACAAGGAGAGCATGATGCTTCTGGCAAGTTTGTTGGAATGGCTGCCACTCCGGGTACATCTAATCATGGCTGGGCGGCCGCTTTTGATGTTGATCGTTCAGCATCCGGTTGGACCAATGGCAACGAAGGAGATTCTCCAGAATTTCAATGGATAAATAAGTTTTCTAAAAATTTCAATTTTGTTTTTGGAGTCAGAAACGAACATTGGCATTTGGATTGGATGCCTTTTAGTCGCCAAGTTGATGGCAAAATAGCCTCTACGAGCCAGTCCTCATGGGTGTCTTCGGCCGGCACAGAGTACACTAATATTACGTTGGCTTAAAAGGACTATTATATGGCAAAAAGAAAATTCTCGGATCTTGGATTAAATCCAAACTTCCCTAACGTACAAGATCTTATTGATCAAGGCGTCACAGTAAATAAAGTACCAGCCGGCAGCGGCTTAATGAATACTCCCAATACTCCCATATCCACGGGATATCAGACACCGCCTGGTGCATATCCGATTAATAATATGGGTGCATCTATAATGGTCGGAGCAATACCCCCTATGGGTTTGTCTTCTGGGTTTGGCGCCCCAGGCGCCAACGTTCCGACAGTCGATTTGGTGGTTGGAAGAGCCGCCGCAGCACGCAAAGGACAAGGACCAACAGAAGGCTCCGTCGTTGATAACAATTTTGGTACTGATGCTGCGCGAATTTATATTAGCCGCTTGACTGATATTGATCGACATTTTGGATTAGCCGGCCAAGCATCTGCTAATGCTAATGCCATGGCACGTTCTGCGGTGGCCATTAAAGCAGATGGAGTTCGAATTATTGGTCGCGAAGGGGTCAAAATTGTCACAGGCAAAATGAAAGGTGGCGCCTTCGGCCCGCATGGCGAAACAAATTCTTTAGGCGGAAGAGTAGAAAGCCCAGCCCCTAAGATTGAATTAATAGCGGGAAATAATTATGATATAGTTCAAGGAGTGGCACTGGGAGAAAAAACTCGTGACTCATTGCGAGAACTTCACGAAATTTTACAAGATCTGTGGAGTGCAGTATATAACTTTATCACACTACAAACGGGATGGGATGGAGTTGTGGGAGTAAGTCCGCTCCCTCACTACCCAGCCGGCGCGGCGCCAAAATCAATGGGAAATATGACAATGGTTATGAGTTCTTTATATTCTACTCGAGTGAATCTTATGACATGGAATCATAATTATACGAGTCCAACACAGGATACTTATATTGTGAGCAGAAATGTGAGAACGAATTAGTTATATAACAAGGTAAATCATGGCAGAATCAAAATTCCTACCTTATCAAGATGCAAACGGCGATGGTTTAATTGACGTTTGTGAGGAGATTTCAGTACCGGAACCCATAGAGTGTCCGGAGTGTGTACCTAATCCGGCAGCCATTGTGCCCGATTGGCTTAATCGTAGTAAATATCAACCATTTTTAAACGAGAAGCTTTGTAAATATCAAGTTACTGTTACAACAAGGGAAACAACAACCGGATTCCTCGCAGCCGGTAGCGAGGGAGCATCAGAAGCGGCCTTAAACGAGATATATCTCGAATATCAAGAGACCGCCATTAGAGCACTTTTAACGTCATATAATAAAGACAAATCTGATCCTTCTATTAATGCGATTAAAGAAGTAATAGAAAATACTGAATATTCTTTAGACCCTCGACCTAAATCTCGTTTAAAGCTTTTATATTCGGTACCTAAAGAAAACCTTGATGCAATAGAGGACGATGAAGAGGAAGAAGAAGAGGAAGAAGCTGAATCGGGTGATATTAGTGTAACCTTTATGGCGGGCGAACTTGGACCCATGATGATGTACATTCGCAAAACTCTTAGACTGTATAATCGCTACCTTCTAACATATCAAAAGGTTGAGGAATCAAATTTATTGTTTTTAGAAGACAATAGACCGTTTTATTTAAAAAATTACGGAGATTGGGGCGGCGGCATGGCCAGTAATGAAATTATGTCTCAAGTGTTGCCCGAATTAGATGCTTTTTTAAACAATAAAGGATACAATATAGCCAATATCGGAGGACTATTTCAAAAAGGTGGGGGCTTATTTGGCGCAAATGATCGCTTAACAGAAATAACATTTACATTTAATGGTGAATATAAAATAAAGCAATTGAGGTTTTTTACAGAAGGATGCGGAGAACAACCAGTAATCATTGGGGGGCGTGAGACTGGACCTTTAGCTGCTCTTTATAATACGGATGCTTGGAAAGATACGACTGCCATGGCATATTTGGCATCGTTAAAAGAAATGAACGCAGAAATTCAAGCTCGAGTGGCGCCAAATTGGATAGAATTTCTGAAAAAGTATACATATCCCGAAATTTATGAAACAGATACTGTAGCCTATGAATCTACTCCTGGCAGTTGTATAGGCGAGGCGTTAATAAACGAAGGTAAACAACTGGGACAAGATGTTCTTGACGACGTTTTTGGGATTGCAGATGCTATAGCTTATCAATGGAAAGATCAGTTGTGTAAAAAATCACTCGGAGAAGCGATTGATGAACAAACTGAATTAGGGATCCTCTATAATCCTTATTTTGAGGACAATAAGAGCACCTATGCTATGGCTCAAGAACAAGCCTTTAAAACTTTAGAAGATCAAGATCAAGTTTTCCTCGGGTTTTGTGCACGAGTTTTGGGCGGCATGGGGATGGGCAGCGGCAAAGGTGGCAAGCCTAGATGTGGTTCCGGCGGCGAGAATAGCGCTCAAGAGATGTTAGATGTCTTATGGTCGGAAGGTTTCGAAGAATTTAAACTATGCGGACTTATGGATTTCATGATGGAAGCCATACAGTGCTTAATGGGCGGTTTAACTCTCGAAGAAGCTTTAGGAGTCATGATAGAAAGAGCATGCCAAGCGATGTCTATTAACAATTTTGGCGACATGTGGAAAGGTTTGCCTCCCGATAAGCAAGCTGAATTGGATGCATTGGTTAAAAAGAAAATTGAAAGCGGCGATGTGTTTAAGGACGACAGTTCCCTTCAAACCTATTCAGATGGAATAGCTCAAGGTACTGGTGCCACATCTGGCGAGGCCGGCGAAGCTTCGACTCGAACCCTGTGGTCAAAGCCGTGGGAAGATGAGACTATTTCGGAGCAAGAGAAGGGACTAAGCGCAGATGGCGTTGGCATGTCAAGCGAGGATTTACAGGATCCAGGAGCAGAAACAAGAACACTTGTCCAACAGTTTGATGTAGGTTCTGAGGAAAACAGAAACAAGCTGGATAGCAATGTGGTCATACAAGCTTATGTCCAAGCGCTTTTAGAGGTATACCAAGACAATTTGTTGGAACTGGTAGATGAATTAAACAAGTTCCCAGGCGCACAATTAATAGCAAATGTTATTGCATTTATAGACTGCCCTCGTCCTCCGTTCTTTAATCCCAGCATCATGGACTTTATTAAGGATATCGAGCTTCCATTTTGTCGCGACATGAAAGAAATTGCTTTTCCACGAATCCAAAATCCTTATGGCTGGTTTCCCAAAATTATGGATATTCTTTCCATATTAAAAGAAGCTTTTATGTGTGCTTTGCAGCAGGTTATTATTGCGATTATAATGAAGCTGATAGTTAAAGTTTGCGAATTAATAGGGAATGCGATGTGCAAGGCTTTGGAAATGGCAGGGGATGCTATAGCAGCCCTGGTGACTCCCAACGATTGTACTCAATTCTCAGACATGGTGAGAGAAGCTTTATGCGGCGATGGCGCTGATGATGAGATGGTTAATGATACCACGGTCGATATGATAGCTTCATTGGGTGTCGGCACCGCCGCATTAGCTGATCGAGAACAAGCGTTGGCATTTGCTGAAGATATTGGGTGTTCTGTTACTCGAAAAGAACTTGCAGAGGCTCTGCTGGGAGACATGTCGAACGATATGGCAGACGCAATGGTAAGCTTGGTTGAGAATGAATATGAAGATTTTGAAGAAGCGCTCCCGCACAAACAGGCAATGAGAAGCTTTTTTAATGGCATGGGTAATCTATTGCCGCTAGACTTTAGGGACACGTTAAGAGATTTCGTCAACGAGCTTCCGGCAAATGACGCGATGCCAGCACATCCTTCTCTTTGTGCTACTCCAGAACAAGTGGAAAACTTTTGTGATTTAAGAGCAGAGCTTTTAGCCGACCGCGCTTCACCGGAACAAATTGCACAAATGTGCGATAACATTAGAGACAAACTGAAAGAAGATCTTGGAGATTTGGAGAGGGCTGCTCAAGATCCAGAAGGTTACTTTGAGAGCAACATGCCGCCTCTTGTTTCTGATCCCGGCTGTGATAATGGCTTAATGCCGTTTGAGCCAGATGTGGCCATCGCCACTGTGACCGCAGCACTCGGCAACGAATTAGAGCAGTTGAAAGTAGATTATGCAACAGATATGATAGGAAATGGTCCGAGAGAGAAAAACTGGGGACTTCTTAATATGGTTATGTCAGACACAATGGGTCAACCCCTCACGCGCCATAATCGCTCCGTCACCCGCCGGCGCAACCCCGACGAAGTTGATTTTTATACAGGAGTAGTTGGCGAAAGTGGATTTTTGGCCACGGAGGATCCCATCGAACTGACCGGCGGCAAGTTGCTTAGTCTCATTGGGGGACCACCAGAACCAGAAGCTCAACGCGCAGCCTTCCCCACTAGTGTCGCTAAATGGCTCCGCGACGATCTTATGGATAAAGCAGGATATGCGCAAGATGAATTCGGCACATATGCCAAAGCTACTGAGTCGAACGCAATCGCCGCTAGTATTAATAATGAATGGCAAGCGTCAGGATCTTGGTTCCGCGATATGGAAGAATTGGGTTTTGATCGTGTTTTTAGTAATGATCTCGAATTGTTATCTATTCCCGATATGGGCTATAATGTAGAGATGGCACCCGAATTTGAGCCAGGTGACGAGGGCGATGCCACCGGTGTCACGTTTACTGAGTTGGGTCGTAAAGGCGAGCCTGACTTGGAGTTGGATTATGTGGACAATGCTAAAGGTGTCTTGTATGATAACGACGACGGCGCCGAGGAAACAAGTTGGTCATACGGATTCAACATGGAGGTTTTCTTTGGCGATCTGATTCAAGACGACGATGGCAATATTGTAAATCGTTCAGACGACAACGTGCGCATTAAGATTACAGATTTGTTCAACACGGCCACTGACATGGACTCTTCTGTTGAAGAGCTTTTATCTAATACTCCCGATCCCACTGCCGATGATGGCCGCATGTTTAAGCTTAGCAAAGTAAAGAAAACGGAGAAAATAATACCAAGTTTAAGATATGAATTCCTTGCCGTAGACGATACAATAATGGATGCGATTATACCCCCTGCAAGTAAGAACAAATATGATCCATCTCCTGCTGATCTTGGCGCCATCAAAGAATTTAACATATTGGATCAATATACTGACTTTTTGCAATCATTTCAAACATATAGCGAGCATACTCCNCAAACNCTANTGNTGCGNGACATGATAAAGATAGAAGACGGAACTACCTTAAGTCANGCTAGCGTCAAGAGTTTTATAGAAGACACCATNACAGCAGCTTCTCAATTGGTTTTGTGGGAAATTGGAAACAATTCTGGTAGTTGGANCTATGGCGCGGAATATGACTCTTTAGCTGCCTCCGACATCGAATATGGAGTTTATGATTTAACTGCTTATAATAAAATGGACTCGGATGATGTTTCGGGCTATGAGGGATGGATACCATATTCAGACTATATGGTTCCCGATGACGACGATGACGAAGGCGCGCGCGAAGTAAGAAACCGAGACATGAAACTCGGAATTAGTTTTAACCAATATATGAATGAATATTATAACGATCCTCCCACTCCGGAGGACACCCGAGTTTTCTACTTAGATCCTGTGACATTTGGCGGCAACTATATGAATCCTGGCATTTATATTAAGCCCCTCGCTAGCGACGGCTGGATGGGAATGGTAGATGTCTTGTTTCCGGATTTAAGCCCCTGCAAACCACACACCTCGGACTTAGTTGATTTTGGAAGCATTCAAGAAATAATCGATGATATTTACCCCTCCATTCCGGAGGATATGAGATTAAAATCTGATCCGGATTGTATCATCGAGCGCCCCTATAATAGAATTTTGATGCGTCCCGCAAAAGCCGGACTCGTAGGTTTAATTACAGCAGCATGTCGCATTTACAGCAGCGTTCATCTTGTTAAAGCGTTGCCAGCATATGCAACGTTTGGTCCGACAATCCCGGATACTTATAGTTCAGCATTGGCGTCGTATGTGGTTGAAACCATGGAAGCTTCTTTTAGAGACGCCGGCGGCGGCCCAGAGTGGGTTAATGCAGTTTTCTCAGATGATGATTTTTGGTATGCATTTTTAGAACAGTCTGTGCAACTTTATTCCGCTATGGTAGACGAGGGAAAAATAGAGCCGTCTCCTACCGTATTAGAGGCGCTTTTTAGAATTAACGATATGCAAGAAGAGTATGAATATCCAGATAGAACAGAGCTTCGAGACGCCAAAGATACCAAAGAAGCTGGACGCTTTGAGACCCTTAAAAGCTTTCGCAAAGACAAGAACCTTGAAGCTATTAGAGAGACCGAAGAAGATGCAAAATTGGTTTTGAAAGAGTGGGTTATTAAAGAATTAAACTTTATGGGAGAAAAGTTTATGACGAACATGGATAGATTTAATATGATGCCGGTTGTGAGCAGCTTAGACTATTATGTAATGGACAAGATGTGCGTCGGAAGCGAATTGACGCTGAATTCTGCAATAAAGCCCGATGGGACATTTAAAGCTAGTTATGTGGATTTGCCTACGGTATCTTCTGATGAAGGAAGTGACCACGACGCCTATGATGAAGAAATTCAAGCCTATTATACGGCCGGCTCTGAACTTGTAGTTGGTGAAGATTTAGACGAAGAAGGTTTGGGCAAAGGCGAAGAATACATTGGATATTACAATGTAATTTTAGATGAAGAGGGCAACCCACAGTGGCTAGCCGGCGAAGCATACACAGAAGACGAGCCTCAAGATATTCTTCATCCCATGATTAATCAGATTGTGGTTGAAATCGGAGACGTGCCAGAGTTAGATGGATCTGGCACTGCAGGAGATAATGAATTCTTTACTCTTGAAAAGTACATTTATATTGAAGGTGAAGGACGACTTTCTCCCACAGATGCAGTAACTACGATAAAAAGCAACAGCGATTTAACAAAAAACATTTCGGATGTCTACCCTGGCACAATGAAAATAGCTACAAATGCCGATGGGTTGGAAATTGGAATAGAAGGTAATTTGGGCGTTCGTTATGGTTTACAATTTGGAGTAAGTGTAGGCGGCACCTCATACGAAATCACAGCAGTCGAAGTCGATGCGTTAGATTTGCCGTTATCTGAGTTTACTAATCTAACAGCAGACAGCAGACTATTGTTGTGTTTGCTTAATCTCTTAAAGCAAGATGAAAAATTCAAATTAGTTACGCGATATATATTGCCGCTAAATAAATTAACAGCGATAGGTGCCATTTACACAGATATGGGATTGTTGCCTTCCATTGGAGAGCTTACTTCTCCCGATGGCGCTTCATTTGAATCGCAAAATCCCGCAGAAGGTATATTGGACGATCCCTATGGCGACGGTTTAGAAAAACCCGGCATGGTGGCAACGGTTACACTCAGCGAAGACGAGCCCCCCGTAGTTGAAAGTGTAACAACAGGACCAGCAAGCGAAGCCGTCGAGGGATATTGGTCTTCTCAAAAAGATAGAGATACAAGGTCCGTGTTCTGGCTACACTTTGATGAGTGGGATCAAGTACTTCTGAGAAATAGCTCGCAGCGCATTAAGAGGCTTTTTAAAACGTATTATAATTCGCGCGACTTCGATCCGGATGATATTGGCAAAGCCATTGAGGGTGGGCCAGGACAAATATTTCTCAATAGAATGCGCGCGCTTCTAAAGCCAGCGCCTGGAAAACGGTTGTTGCCGAGATGGAAAAGACGCAAATTGAGAACAAATCCATTTAATGCGAATGGTGAACTTTGCGAAAAGTAAGGTTGAGCATAATTATAACAACGAGGTGAACAATAGTGGCAGGACTTGCACCCAAATTACCATTAAGCTATAATTCTAGTAATGGATTTACTTTATTAAAGAGCTTTCAAGAGTTAGCGAAACAAAACTTTAAAATGTTAATTCTCACAATACCGGGCGAAAGAGTGATGGAACCAAATTTTGGTGTTGGAATTACACAATTTTTATTTAATAATTTTCATGCAAACACTTACATGGAAATAGATACCAAAATACGAGAACAGACTCGAGCTTATATGCCGTTTATTGAAATTGTTGATATTTCTTTTGATTCATCCGCCCAAGACATGAATTTGTTGGCTGTTTCGATCAAATATGCCATTCCACAAATTGGCGCGAGAGATTTGCTAGAATTTACTATTTAAAATTGAGGATTTTTTATGGCAGACGAACAAAAAAAGATAATTCCTATTGATTATACTCATCGCGAATTTGATAGTATTCGAGATGATTTGATAGAAGTAGCTGAAAGGCTCTACCCAGATACCTTTCAAGATTTTAGCGAAGCTTCCTTTGGGGCGATGATGGTGGACGCCGTAGCGTATGTTGGGGATCAACTATCCTTTTATTTAGATTATAATGTTAATGAAACTTTCCTAGACACTGCCTTTCAATATAGCAATGTTGTGCGCCATGGCCGCATTATGGGTTATAAATATACGGGTCGCCCCTCAACCTGGGGACAGGTCGCCATGTTTATTAAGATTCCAGCCTCCTCTACAGGCATAGGTCCGGATTCAGCCTATATTCCCATCATCAAGCGCGGATCACGATTTACTTCTAATACGGGTTTAAACTTTGTATTAACGGAAAACGTAGACTTTGCAGATCCTAAAAATGTCATGGTAGTGGCCCAAACAGATGCTTCTACGGGCGCCCCTACCTATTATGCGATTAAAGCTTATGGAAACGTAGTCTCGGGATACTTTGGAAGAGAAATTGTAACTATAGGAAGTTATGAAAGATTTAAAAGAGTGACTTTAAATGTGGCAAACGTATCGGAAATTATTTCTGTCATAGACACTCAAGGTCATGAATATTTTGAAGTTGATTATTTGGCACAAGATATGGTTTTTAAAGAAATATCTAATAATAATTATAAAGATGACAATGTGCCTTCTATTTTAAAGCCATATCTTGTATCGAGAAAATTTGTTGTAGAAAAAAGTAGAGACAAAACGGCTCTTCAATTTGGAAGTGGGGACGCTGCAAGCTCAAACGTGGTTGCCGATCCGCAAACAGTAGCATTGGATATCTTTGGAAAAGATTACGTGACAGATACAACCTTTGATCCCACTAAATTATCGAAAGATAAAAGCTATGGTATTGTACCTTCCAACACCAACCTTACAGTTATCTATAGAGTAACAAATCCTGTGAACTCTAATTTGGCAGTTGGAAATTTAAATAAGACATCAGCTGTTAATTTGGAATTTGGCGCCAGAGACACTCTTTCGGCTGCAACGATAAGCACTATTCAAAGTTCAGTAGAGGTAAACAATGAAGAGCCAATTGTTGGAAATGTAACAAACCCAACTACTAATGAAATTAAACGAAGAATTTATGATACCTTTCCTACTCAAAATCGAGCAGTAACTCAAGCAGACTATGAGAATTTGGCCTATAGAATGCCTGCTAAATTTGGAGCCATAAAAAGATGCTCAGTTCAAAGAGATCCAGACTCTATGAAGAGAAACTTGAATATGTATGTCTTATCCGAAGATCAATTTGGAAAACTGAGTGCTCCTAATATTACAATTAAAAATAATTTAAAAACGTGGTTAAATCATTATAGAATGATTAACGATACAGTTGATATTTTGGATGCTTATATTATTAATTTTGGGATTGAGTTTATTGTAGCACCAAGCATTGGAGTTGACAAGTATGATCTTTTAGCTGCTTGTATTAATCAATTAAAAAATAAATTTTCGGGTACCATGTACTATATTGGAGAACACCTCCTGGTAACTCAAATCTATAGCGAACTAAACAAAGTAAAAGGCGTTTTGGACGTGATTAAGGTTACAATTACCAACAAAAATGGAGGAGTCTATTCCAGCACGGAGTTTGACATAAACAGCAATTTTTCTCCTGAAGGAACTTACATAATAGCTCCAAAAAATTGTATATTTGAACTGAAATATCCAGAAACAGACATTAAAGGAAAAATTAGGTAATGGCTATAAAACGCTATACAGCTTCCGCTGACACAACGATTGTTAACGCTTTTCAGCCTAATCTCAAAACCCGAGGTACGGGCGCCAATATGGGATATGCGGATGTATTAGAAACCTTTTCTGTATACGGGAGGCAGTCATCCGGTTCGCAAGAACTCTCGCGCATTCTAATTCAATTTCCTATTAACAGTATTGTTACTGATAGAACAGCCGGTACCATCCCCGCTAGCGGCAGCGTTACCTTTTATTTACGAATGTATAATGCTCCTCATTCTAAAACAGTACCTGAAGATTTTTCATTATCAATTTTGCCCGTGGGTCAATCTTGGCAGGAAGGCGTTGGATTAGATTTAGAAACCTATAAAGATTTAACCAAAGGTAACACCGGTGCAAATTGGATGAGCGCCTCTAATACTTCGGCGTGGACCGGCAGCACTTATACCACTAATGATTGTGTGGGAGGATCATATCGAACGGGCGCCCTAGATCCTCAATTTAAAGTAGCCTTTGGAGGGGGACTCGGAGATGTGAAGCTTGACATTACTCCTTTAGTGGAACATTGGATGGCTGACACCATTTCTAATTATGGAATAGGGGTACACCTCTCTTCGAGTTATGAAGCTAGCGCATCAGTAGGCGAAAATACAGCGTCTGCTCCGGTTTTACCTGTTACAGGTGGTGCCACAAAATCTTATTTTACAAAGCGCTTTTTTGCGAGAGGCACCCAATATTTTTTCAAGAAGCCGGCAATCGAAGCTATATGGAATTCGGACGTTAAAGATGATCGGGGGGATTTTTATTATAGTAGCTCCTTGGCTCCTGCGGCTAGCAATATGAATACCATCTATTTTTATAACTATGTTCGCGGTGCCCTAACTAATATTCCAGATTTAGGGGACGATAATCGAGTTTATGTTAGTATGTTTTCTGGAAATGCCGCCAATACAGCACCATCTGCAGCAGCTTTGGTCCTTTCCATAGATGATTATGGATACGTAAGGTCCGCATTACCCACTATTGTCACGGGCGGACTTGTTTCAACGGGTATTTATAGTGCATCTTTTGCTCTAACAGCAGCTGCAACGCCGATTAGCACCCTGTACGATGTGTGGTTTACAGGGAGTGATGCAACAATTGCAGCGTCATCCTCCACAGCAACTCAGTATCTTACAGCTAGTATCACACCTTCCCAAGTTGTTCCAACCCAAACTGTAGCAAAGCCAGTTTATTATTTGAATATTACCAATTTGAAAGGCCGCTATCGGACTGATGAGACAGCACGATTTAATGTATATATTAGAAATAAATTTTGGGATCCTACCATTTATACAGTTGCCAACGCAACACCAGAAAGCACCACTATCCAGAGCGCTTCATATAGAGTTTATCGAGTAATGGACGGTTATAACGCTATACCATATATGACTGGTTCTGATTTGGCAACAGGCTTATCTTATGATGTTTCTGGAAATTATTTTGATTTTGACATGAGCTTACTAGAACCAGGATATGCATATGCGTTTAAATTTGCTTTTTATGATCCTGGCTTAAGTTCATGGACAGAACAGTCAGAAGTATTTAAGTTCCGAGTAGAGAGTTATGAGTATTAAAAAACTTTTTGATTCAACCAACAAAAATAGAAATTATCTATCCGATACAGACGAAAAAAACGCTTTTGAGAATGTAGAGTCGGAAAGAAACCTACGGGCTATAAAAACCACTCAAGACACTTTCATTCCTCAAGTAGATTATGAAAAGCCAGCAAAATTTGCCCAATATGGATCAGCATATCTCTATTACAAATCTGCAATCGAGAGAATTCATGATTATTATCCTTATGATGGATCAGACGCAGAAATAAATGAATTCTATAATGCGTGCCTCCCGATAGAGCAATACATTTTTGATAACAGGTATCCGCGTACAACGGGCTATATTACGATGAGTGTTGGGGGTTGGGGTACCAAAACAAATAATATGGTAGCGAGTGGTGGATATGGTGTATCATCTACTCCTGAATATATTACTTTTTATGGTGGGCCTAACACTATTTCGCACACCAAATTGCAACAAGTTTTTCCGAATGCTTATGATGACAAATACCAATACTCTAATATTTACGACACTGATATTTACACCACTGCGGGACTACCTTCTACTTATGGCTCGGGATCTCGTGAATCAAACCTTAAGAGTGATTTTGATAAAGGTGTTACGGTAGAATTTTGGTTTAAGACAGGCTCTGCAGATCCCCTGGCTACATATACTAACCACACACAAAAACAAGTAATTTTTGATCTTTGGAACAATGAAGTTAGTTCTAGCGCTGATTATGGACGCATCACGGTAGAAATAGACACCCTGACAGGTTCTTCACCTTTCCTCGTTACTGTGCAATCGGGCGCCTCATCTGACGCTAGTCGTTATGCATCTGGATGTTTTCAGCAGCCCATGGCCACCGACATAGGATCTGCATCTTGGATTGGATCCACCCTAGATGGCACTTATTGTTTGTCTTCTTGGAAACACTATGCCTTTTCGATGTACAACACAGGGAGCGATTTTGTTATTAAGTTGCATGTTGATGGGGAATTACAAGACACTTACATATCTTCTTCTATGACGTTGGGCGCCCTCAACTCTAAAAATATGATGGGACGGCTTGGGGCACTATTAACAGCACCTTCGGGGACCATAGGCGAGCCCCTCACAGAGGCTCCAGCTTCTGTTTTGGCAGGCGCCGGCAAGCTTGCAGGATCTCTTGACGAATTCCGATTCTGGAAAGTTAGAAGAAACTCTGATGAAATTGCGCGCTATTGGAAAAGCCAAGTAAGGGGTGGCACAAACACAGATATTTCTAATACGACCTTGGGGGTCTATTATAAATTTAACGAGGGTATAACGACCGATACGACCTTAGATAGCACGGTTTTAGACTATTCGGGCAGAGTGAGCAACGGTGCGTGGACGGGATACGTCACCAACTCCAGAAATAGTGGCTCTGCGATGGTGTCGGCTAGCGTTCGAACAAGTGAGTATCGCGATCCTGTTGTTTATTCTACACACCCCAGCGTCACTAGTTTAAAAACTGAGTTGCTTGATAGGGGCGAGAAGTACGATCTTGGTAACAACTCCGCATTTGTGAACATGATGCCTTCCTGGGTATTGGAAGAAGACGAAAGCCTAACAAGTGATTTGAGAAAGATGTCGCACATTGTGGCCACATATCTTGATAAACTAAGACTTCAGATTGAAGCTTTGCCGAGTTTTAAAGGCTCCATTTATACGACAGCTTCTGCTGCGCCCGTTCCCTTTGCACAACACTTGCCTCAATCTTTGGGACTTTATACTCCAGATGTTTTTATTGAAGCGGATGTTATGGAAACGTTTTTAAATCGCGACCAAAACACCTTCTTTGAAGGGGATTTAAACGAAGCCAAGAATCTGATTTATCTTAACTTGTATAACAACCTTGCAGGAATTTATAAGGCCAAGGGAACAGAAAAAGCAATTAAAAATGTGTTTAGATGTTTTAACATAGATGACAAACTCGTTCGTTTAAAAACATATTCGAACAATCAAGTTTATGACTTACAAGATAATCTAAAGCAATACTTTTATGAAGATACATCAATTAATTGCAATCTTCAAGCGAATGTGGGAGGAGTGGTTTATCAACGCAAAGAGCCCGGCAACCCCGAATCGCTAGGATTTATTTCTGGAACTTATGGGCGCACCATCAAGGGCGCCAGCACAACCGCCGTTCGTGAAGGAAACTACGGCTTTACTGCCGAATCAAGTGTTATCTTTCCTGCGTTTAACATACAGAGTGATTATAATTTAATAAGCCGAGATTTTGTAAAGTCTTCTTTGTTCGGAATGTATACGGTCAACACAGCTTCAAACGTTGTAAAACGCGGCATCAATACTCAATGGGTAGACTTTGGAGAAGATGCAGAAGATATCCTCGATTATGCAAACTTCCAAGTCTTTGCAATTCGAGATGAACCTAATTCGAAAAATGCCCGCTTTATGCTTACGTCTTCTCGTAATCCTTTTGCGGGCCAATTTCCGGCGCTTACGAGTAGCAATTTCTTCAATGTTTATGATAATGAAGAGTGGCATCTTTCAGTTAGAATGAAGCCAAGCAATTATCCACTTTCAAACGTGGTTAGTGGCGCCACTACCTATACTTATGATTTGGAGTTTAGGGGCGTTAATGCGGTTTTAGATACGATTCAGAATAGCTTTTTATTAACCGCCTCGATTGGTCAAAGTGCGGGAGAAAACTTTTTGCAATCAGCAAAAAGAATGTATCTTGGAGCCGAAAGAACTAATATTACCGGCGCATTATTAAACAGAAGCGATGTATTGTTTGGAAGCATGAAATATTATGCCAAATATATTGAAAATGGCATTTTAGATCAACACCTTTACAACGAAAGAAATGTAGGAGTTTCAGCTTCCTATCAGAATATTTCGGCTTTGGATCCAAGTCTTAGCACATCAGACGCTCTCAATTCTAATACATTGGCACTAGATTGGACTTTTGATACTCTAACTGCTTCCACTGTGGCCGGCACTTTTTTTCCTGTAAAAGATGCCAGTTCTGGCTCTGCTGGCCGGCGCGCCGATCATTGGCTCGGCGGCATAACAGGATATGAACACGCAGGATATGGACAACACTTTACAGCTAGTTCAACTGATATCATAAGCAAAGATCTTTATAACGCTCTTAAGTTTACTGACCCAGAAGAAGTAGTAGCTTCTACAATGGTTCAGGTATTAAGCGACGATGATATTGTATTTGGGACCTTACAGGCTCCCCCCACTTTCTTTCATGCCATAGAAAAGAGCATGTATAATGCGATTTCGGAAGAGATGCTCATTTTCTTTGCTGGTGCTATTGATTTTCATAACCTCATCGGTGAACCAGTTAATCGATATCGCGAGAGATATAAGTCATTAGAGAAATTAAGAGAAACTTTTTTCCGCAGAGTTACCACCGTATCGTCTGTTGAAAAATTCATAGAATATTATAAGTGGTTTGATGATGCTCTTGCGTTGATTGTTGCGCAGTTATTGCCGGCTTCGTCTGAGCTTGTGCCCGATGTAGCCGATGTGATAGAGAGTCATGTTCTCGAGCGCAACAAGTATAAAACTCCCTTTCCGACTCTAGAATTTGAAGAGCCTGGAGTCGAAGTTGCCGATCTGTTGGGTGTTTCTTATTTGGTGGAAAGCTGGCCAGATTGGTATAAATTGGCCGAATCTCCACGCGCCACAAACGCACCGGAAGACTTCTGGAAATATAGAGCCCTACGAAACGCATCAGAAATTTCAGCCAGTGCTCCTGGCGTTAACATACAAAGAGAATATTATAGAGAAACAATTGGCATTGAGAGCGAGGCTAGCGGTAGCAAATTTAGGAATACTGACGGTACAAGTTACACAAGGACAAATTATTGGACAAAATATAAGGCGCGCCCCTATGTCTTTAAAGTTGATTTATTAGGAAAACCACCAACAAAAAAAGCAAGTACCAGGCGCACAACTACGCGTGAAATAAAAGGAGGAACAAACTTTGATCGTCCTGTCCCCCATTTAGGATTTCTTTACAACGCAACGCGTCCAGCGGGACCTGTTAATAAAGATAATGGAGTTTTTGTTCCTTTAAATGTTTTGCTGGCGCCAATGTCTGAAATAGCCGAGTGGAATGAAATCAAGAGCAATCCAGCCAACCGGCTCCCCAATAGCAAAGAAAAAAGATATTTCAAAGTATTTTATGGGCCTGACTATCAAAGCGGCTATGGTCCCAACAATGTAAAATCTACAGTCGCATTTCCGTTTAACATACTCAGTTCAAGTGTGAGCGGCGGCTATAATAAACAAATAGTAGAGAGCGTAGGGGCATCTTTAGAGGTGACTAATTTACATCATGATGTATATGGTCCAGAGATGGAGCGCCCAATGCAGGGACCATTCCCGGAGGCCGTAGTCGGAGGACATCAGTCGCGCCATATTGCCCTTAATAAAGGTCCCACTCTTGACACATATCTCACACGCCCTGAAGCATGGAAGATTTTATTAGGCACCTGTACAACAATTAATGGAACTGCCGGTGCAATTGGTATTGCCGGCGCCGACTACCCATGGCCCGAGGCTAACGCCGAAGGACAGAATCCATATCCAATGACAGGCGCCCAAAAAGCAATTTATTATCGGGGATTTACGGCGAAAAGACCAGTTAATATCCGCAATATTCATTTAACCGGCTCTGCGATTGGAAACTATAGGCAAAATTATGAAGTTGTAAGCACATTTGGCGCCTACTCTAATCCAAGACAGTTTGTTGAAAATGCGCCTACGCTTCCAACTGAACTCACTCAGACGCCATCCGGCACACAAGGCCGCACCTTTTTGGATATCCGCAGAGATGCAGAAGGACATTTTCAATTCACACCAGATTATTCCGTTGCTTATCTCAGATCTGCCGGCACCAAAGCCACAACGCCAACGCTAACTGTTACAGATTATCCCGGTGGAGGCGCCTCAGGCGATACATTTACCCTCAAGGACACCAACGGCAAATCAGTAACATTTCAAGCCGATGGAACTACGACAACTGCGGATGGCACCAAAAATGCTGCCGGCAATGTTATTATAGGAACATTTGGAGGCAGCCTCACCCTTGCGGATGTAGCAGGCAGAATAGTCACGGCTATTAATGGTGCTAATACTACCTACGGCTATATTGCGATTACTGCCACACAAGATGGATCCACAGTTAATTTCACTCTTGCTCAAGATGTTGCAGGAAAGAGCGGTAACATATCTATTGATATGTCAGATTGGGATGGATTAGTATCAACAGCTTTCGCCGGCGGAACAGATAGGGCTTTCACTGGTAAATCAGTTATAAGCACGCGCTTCGCAAACCCTGGCGGCGTAGATACAATGGGCATTGGCTATAAAGATGTGCGGTCCGCAGAATATTCGGTATATAGCGCGTGTAATTTCAGAAATTGGTCAGTTATTAGACCATTCCAAAATACAGAATTAAATATGGTGTCGGAAGTTACCGGCGCCGGAACTCCCGGTATCAGAGTCAGCGACATTAATGGTTTAGATTTTGGTTGGCGAGATCATTTAAAACAGCATTCGGCCCAATTCGGACGAAGTAGTTTTGTTTATCCTCCCGATTCTCAACGCCCTGCTTACACTTTAGCTGATAACTTTATGGGCTATAGTTCCACTGATATATATCGTGGAGCATTTACGCTGCAAGGGTGGTGGAGGTTGCAAGATAATGTGTCTGTGACTGGGAGCGTTCCAGATGCAAGTGGAAAAGGAAGAGGTGGAACATTTGACTCTGGCTCGCACACACGTCCTGGGTATTCGACAACGCTGTATCCATCGCGATACATTCAAAAAGCTAGTGAAACTTGGTCTACTAGCAGTGCGATGGTTAATATCGGAACTGCGGCAACGTGGGATGATATTATAGGTCCCGATGGTACATCCAAAATGACACTATCTGCTTGGGTTTATAAAACTGGCAATGGGGGTGGCAATTTTGGACGTATTGTTGATTTTAGCGCCGGTGATGTACAATTCTATACTCTTAGCGCAGACGCCATTGTCCTCGGTGTTGCCGCGTGGAACGGCACGAATGGTAGCTGGCAAACCGCTGGTGGTGTGTTTTCAAAAAACACCTGGCATCATTTGGTAGTAACTTACGATGCTGGATCTGCGTCCAATGATCCTGTGTTTTATGTGGATGGGCAACAAGTTGCCATCTCCACTTCTACTACGCCCACCGGCACTTACGCCACTTTCGCTGGTACCGATTGTTATATAGGAAATAGAACAAACGGCGACAGAAACTTTGAAGGACAATTAGCAGATGTAGTAACTTGGAACTCGATTTTAACACAAACTGATATAACTGCCATTTATAACGAGAGCAAAACTCCTTATCAAGCTGGACCGGGCGTTATTAATAACCAAAGTCCGAGCATGTATAAGATTAATCGAAACCCTCTCAAGCGCTTAAAGTTGATAGGCCCCCAAACTGCTCTTTCTGGGGCGCTTGTTAACACGAGTTCGATTAATTTTACCGCTACCGATGGTGCCTGCTTGGTGCTGTCGGGAGCCTACGACTGGCAAGAGGGATATGAGCTTTTCCATGCTGTCACTTCCAGCGGAATTTCTTATACCACATGGTTCCAACATCCCGATGACGCTGTTGCGCGCCAAATGCTTCAAGTTGGTGTTGACGATGACAATGGGCATCCGTCCTTTGGAGTGACGCGAGTGACGGATATGAAGATTCAAGTGTCGATGGCGACCCAAGATGCCGAGACAGGCGGCACTAACGATCTTGCAGAGTGGACAATGACCAACAGTGATGTATACGAGCCTCATACTTGGACTCATCTTGCTGTGACTTGGCAAGCCGATAATGGTTCAGTGGATGCTGGAACACCAATCATTTATATAAATGGCGCCGTACAAGCTCTCACTGTGGATGATGCTCCTTCTGCTTATTATCAAGATGATATGGAACCACAATTTGACTTTAAGGATTTTAGTGGTACTCCATATGTGGGCTTCACAGGAGAACAATTTGTTGTTCTTGGATCCTCCGAAGGAGACACAGGCCGCCCCTTTACAGGCTCGATGGATCAAATTACACTTTGGAAGCGGAAGCTGACGGCTGATGAAGTTGGTGAAATTTATAATGAAGGTATTCCTTGCAATGTGACAGCTTCGAGTGTGTATACTGACAATCCTAGTTCTCTATTTGATTGGATTCGCTGTGGCGTCGATGCGGATGTAATTGATTCTGCCAATCCTGGAGTGTTGTCTGCTACCAACAGGATTAATGGGTTTGTTCATAATGGTACCACGGCTTATCTTCCGCTGGCTACAGAAGGAGACACTAATACGCTTGCTCTTAATACTCTCGATCCAGTACCGACCGGCGGCTGTACAGGGTCGGAAGTGCTTGTAGATGTTTATACAACTTCTTCGCAGTTTGATAATGCGTATGTACAACATCAAATTCCACGATCAGACCGGCAGTATGCATGGGTTACAGGGGCGATAGTGCGCCCATCTGCAGATTTGAGATATTGGGGCACGGCCCCCATCGCTGGACCTTTGGCCGGTTATTATTCGAGTTCCGCAGACGGCTATACTGCTTATTTTAACTTTATGAGCGCCAGCAGTGTCTTGGGGGCGATTGGTACTGCTTCTCTATACCAGCCAGCAAAACGGCTTAATATATATGTTGTTGATCCTATTGATCTTGCTAGCAATACTTTGGGAATAGCTGCCACTCAATCGGTTACAAGTTCATATAATGATACATTATTGGATGTTTATAACATTAAAGATGACTTGAATTTAAGATCTGATTATCTTAATTTGTTGCTGACGAAACGTCGAAGTGCATTTAAAACACGCAACATACCTCTGATGTCTCCTGTTAAAGATCAAATTTTACAAAAACACGCTCAACAGTCTCAAATAACCCTGAAGAGTGGAAAAGGAGCCCTTCAAACTTATGCTTTTAAGCCTGCTTCTATGAGAGGAAGACCAGTATACCTTAACCTGGATGCTAATCAGTTAAATTCTACTTATTGTTTTACATGGAATAATGAATTACTTTATTGCAGCGATCAAAAACTTAATCAACTTTTGGAGATTAAAGAAGATAAAACAACAATGTTTGATAAAGCGATTAGTATAGCCAATACGAAAGCAGCTTACGACATCAATTGGATACTCTATTCAGAAATGATGTTCCCCACTCGCATCAAAGAACTTACGTCAGGCTCTGCAGAACGACCCAATTATGATAATAGATTTTGGAGAACTACACAAGCACAGAGAATAACAGTGGGCGATACTGTTGGTGAAAACTCTTTTAACGTTCTTGTTTCTCAAAGCTCTTGGCCATTGGATGCCCCTCTGGACTTTATAACAAGAACGGACGTGCCATCGGTTTCTATTCCTCCTACAGCCCGTGAATTATGCATCTCTAATACTGCTGGAGAACTTCAAAATACTTATTTTCAAATTATAGACACTGATGGACCTGATAGAGGCGGCCCCGCCACAATTGCGTTAGCCCCCGGGGGTTTGCTGGCGAGAAAACACACTTTGGCAACTGCGCGCAGCGTAACTTCTCCTACTGGGCGCCCCGTGCTGGCTACAGGAAGTGTTGCTTATGGAGACTTATCAGCTTCTTATAATCACAGATTAGCGCGCCAATTGTTTGTTGGCGAATCTCAATGGCAAGCTGGACCCCAGGCTGGAATTATTATTAAAAGTGGTAGCGGGCCCAGTGCTACATCAATATTCGAATCTCATTCTTCGGCTCCTTTTTATTATAATTCATATGCAGACTTTATAGATGAAGTAAGAACAGTTGCAAAAGATTATGCCATTATTCCTGAATTTAGAATTAGCGAACACATAGAAGAATATTTGAAATATGGTATTTCTGCCAATAATAAGTTTGATTGGGCTGAAATCCCGGGCGCCTATACAGATAGTGGATTGCCGGTGGATAGTTCGCAACCTGGATTTTATAAAGATTATTCTAATTCGGAATTTGCTCATCATTTCTTGACTGTTAAAAATAAGTCAGGCGCCGAGCCTGTAGAAATTAAGCTTAAAGTTAATGCTGCAATTAAATTTAATCCATATAAAGGGTTTTACCCACCGCAGAGAACATTAGATTTAATAACGCAATTTTCCAAATCTTATGGAAACAATTTGATCTCGACGAGGCCGACTGACGGAGTTACCACGCAAGATAAAAATGGAATTTTGAGACCTCTAATACAAGCTTTGTTTGCGCCGGGAATTTTGTATAACACTATAAAATCCGGAATTGCTGTGGATTACCCAATTGTAACAGATGCCACAAAAGTTATTAGAGGTGCGTATACATATGAGACGGCATCCGGAGGCACTCCCGTTATAGCATCTGCCACCAATTGGATGATTGGCGCCACAGGATCGATTAGTCCTCCTCTAGGTAACAATATTAATGTCGAGGGCTACCAGGGCGGTCAATATTGGGATCATCGAATTGGCTTTGAAGATCTTTTAAACCCCGAAAACCTAGCAAATTTAAAATTTATTGATATGGAGCCACACCCTTCAGCTTCTTTAGCTGGAATAACAGCATCTCTAATGTCTACACCAGCAGATCGCACTTATTCATTAATGGCATCTAATTTTTGTGCCGGTGTGGCTGAATTCTTTTTGAAAGAAAAAGAGTTTACAAAGTTAGAGTCTGAACCAATTGTAGATGGATTGCGTTTCGATGGCAAGATCATTTATGGTGCCCGCCTTAAAATTCGTAGCTCTAAAGAGGGCCCTCGCGTATATAGCTATGAATCTGGCTCCTCAGGAAATAATGTGCCTTATGGTCGTACAGGAGGAAAAGTGTGGGATGCCAGCAGAAAAGTATTTTTAGATTCTACTTATCCTCTTCCTCAAGATCCAAGATCAACCCCCGGCTTTTATGAAACTTTTACAATGGAAAGCCGCCCTTCTTCTTTCGGTCCCCCTGTATCTGGAAGACCAACAGCGAGCGCTATTCAAGCAACTGCATCTGTCGCGCAGCCAGTTGATAGCATGAATGGATTTAATTGGGCTTATACACCACCTTATTATAATGGCGAAGCATGGGTTGACTTTATTTTTGCTCCTTCTGCGTCAACTAGTACTGGTGCTCCTATTACTTATGATTTAGAAAAGATCCTTTCTTCCCTGGATACTAAATATTGGCGCTGTGATCCTGGGGTTTCAGCATCAGCAATTATTACTTCGTCAACAAATATGGTTGGTACTGTATTGATTCCAACTTTTAGTGGGAATTGCTCTAATCTTTCATGGAGAGAGCCGGCGAAGGTTATTGGCACCTCTGAGATTCCTTTAATTTATGAAGGCGCCAATGTTAACGCCAACGCAATGCAGCTTCCTGCTAGTGTTAATTTGTTTGGAGTGGAAAGAATCCTTAAGACAACTAAAGACAAATTTGGAAACGAGATAGCCACCGAAAACGAAACAGCCGCCGCAAAATGGGTAATTCAACCAAAGATGGAGACCCCTATGTTAAACTTTAACCATAGCGGAGATTTTCCTATTTCCTCATCAAGGCCGCTATATGGCTCAGCTTCCGTCTCGCATGGAATGTGGCGCCAATTTGGCATAATTGATCCCGATCCTAATAAAGGAGTATTCTTGGAACTGGGACCCATCCCCACTCAATGGCTCAAAAATCATTATGAAGTTTTATCAACAAATACCATGTATAATCGTGGTAACGCCGCCGCTAAAGGACAAAATGCATATAAGAACATTAAGCCATTAACTGATGTTATTAAATTTAAACCAACCAAGAAAAAAGCTCGACTAGGAGAGTTAGCGGAAACAAAAACTATTAAAGAAGCCATTGTGGTGGTTCCTTATAAGATGGAGTCGGCAGCTACTTCTCAAACTGTTGGCGGCAGAAATCCAAAAAGCAGTACACAGGCAAGAAAACGCTTTTTTGGAATAAGTCAAGAAAGAATTACGGCATGCTTAAAAGAGAACATTGGAAGCGAAAAAGGAGACTCCCTTGATGCCGCAGGTATGTCAATTAGAGAATTGGTTACAAAAATGGATTGCTATGTACTTCCGCCATGGGCCGACTTCTTAAATAATAAAGCTGTTGATCCGTTTGTAATGTATCTTCTCGAGTTTGAATATGAGTTCGATAAAAATGATTTGAGCTACATATATCAAGGACTTGCGCCGCGTAACTCTAAGAACATGACTCTCACTTCTCGCTCAACAGCACACGAATTAAACCCAACAGAATTATTAACGGCTGAAGATGTTCTCGATCCTCATTTGAGATGGATGGTGTTTAAGGTTAAACAAAAATCCTTCGCGGCTTATGAGGATATAATCGTTTCGCAAGTTGGAGAATCGGCCAGAACAAAAGATATATTTGATTTCCAGAGTGGCGAGAGTGACTATTCACTAAACTATAATTGGCCGTATGATTATATATCTTTTGTTGAGTCAATTAAATTTGACGTTGAAGTT
>NZAS01000093.1 GCA_002686195.1 Candidatus Pacearchaeota archaeon
CATTTTGAGGTCCAAGCTTACGTACGAACAGGCTAAGATGAGCGATGTTCAAAGATTTAGACAGTCCTCTAGAGGTTATATTCCTAATTTTGCAGGAGGAGGGCTTGGTGCTGCTATTGGTCGGGAAAAAGCTTCGGGGGTTCCTTCTTCATCTATTCGTATTAATTCTGATCCTCGTTTTTCAAGCATACAAAATCCTGCTGGGCTCGCGGTAACAAATACTATTGATGAGCCTCGAGGATTACGAGATGTCCCCAATTTTGCAGGAACAATGACGCTAAGAGGGGGTAAATGGTTTGACGAAGCAGGTAAGGAGGCTAGAGGGGTAGGAGGGGCAGGAGGAAGTCGATTTGGAATGGGGGGTATGGGTGGCATGGCCCTAATGATGGGCGCTCCGATGTTAGGTGGCATGGTTGAACAAGGGGTCGGAGGTCGAGGAGGATCTATGGCGGGTGGTGTTTTAACTGGCTTAGGAACGGGTGCAGGTATAGGCTCTATGTTTGCGCCGGTAATAGGTACTGCAATTGGCGCTGTGGTGGGTGGATTAGGGGGTTTAGCTGCTTCGGCTATAATGAGCGGCCAATCTTTAGACTCGTTAAGTGGCGAAATGCAGGAGTTTGAGGCAACGGTTGCAAAAACTGGAAGTGCTGGAGAGGCTTACATTCAAGCGATGCGAGATATTACTTTAGCTACCAACCAAAGAGAGTTGGCTTCGGCAACTAAGCAAGCAGAAAAAGCGATGAAAGACCTCGCCGGGACTGACCTAGAGAAGGACTTTTTAGAGGCGGGCACTAATGTTGAAGAAATGACCAGAAGGCTAAAAGACTTTACAGATGAGGTAGCGGGAGAAAGAGCATTAAGAAGAGGAACTTTAGCTCTAGTTCAATATGGTGATGAAAAAGCCTTCGTAACAAAACCACCAGAAGGATTATTTAGAGACAAAAGTCAGCCTGCAAAAGGGGACACTTTCGCTGAAGGGAAATTAAACCTACCTCTGACATTAGAGGAGTTTAAAAAGAAAACGGGAAGAGATCCGAATTGGTTGTCCGAGACACTCTCTTTTCGTGAGGGTCGGTCTCGTTTTGATTCTGAAAAATTTACAAGATCTAACCGAGAGATGGTTGAGCTCTTGGTTGGTGGTATGACCCCGGAGGCCGTTGAAAAATTACAAAAAAGGTTGGCTAAACACTTGATGGCAGACATTACCGAAGCCACATTAGTGGAAGATTTTCAGGAGTTGGGGAGCGACGCGGTTAAAGGTCTTACGGGAAGTAGGTTAGAGTTATTTGAGGCGTTCATTACAGGGTTGGATAATATGAATTCGTCAGTTGCCATTCAGTTTGTTGGTCAATTCGATGAGATGCAAAAACAAATTAAGGACCGCGCCGACAAAGGAGGCGTCACTTCCATGATTGACAATACCGCCAAAATCCAAACAGAATTTCTTCAAACCATGAGCGGTTTTATGGAGCCTTATCTTAGAATGCTCGAAGACATAAATGTTATTAATGCTGAAATTGATATCAATATGGCACAACGCGCGGCTATTATAGAAGGACGCCTTTCGTTGTTATCTGGGGCTTTATCTCCTACCGAAGCGGCTGGAATGAGGAGGGGGGCCGGTGCCACTGCTATACAACAAAAGAGAGGTGTGGCTTCAGCTAAGTTCGTTGACGCTAATTTAGGTCGCATTAAAACAGCTATGCAATCACGCGTAGATAAAGGGGCTCCGGGTTTTAGGGAGCTTGGGGAGGTTTTAAATACGTTTTTGGGGGGAAATATCGGCGCTGGGCTGGATTTACTCGAACAGAAGGCAGGAATGAAACCGGGGGGCAAAGTAGAGCACGAGCAAATTCAAAATCTTGCAACCGAATTAAGAAAAACATGGGATAAAGCAAGCGCAGTTATAGATAAGGAGGAGCGCTTAAACCAAATCAAATTCAATATTGAAGAAATTAAAGCTCGAAACATAGAAAGGGAGCGCGATGCCATTCTTCAGCAAAAAGCACTTCAAGACAAGTCATCTATTCGCATGGCACAGCTACGTGCTGGAGGAGAGGTGGCAACTGCTGGGTTACAATTTCAATTAGGTAATGCTCGAACCTTCCAAGGGATGACGGGAGTAGAAAAAATTAATAGACGCGCTGAGCTAGAAGGTGCTATTCGTGCTATAAACCAAGGAATACAAAGGCAAGCTATTGAAGAAAAAGCAAAAGCTGATGCTCTTGATTTAAAAATGCGCGATGATCTCTTGGAGGCTACTAAGGCTGACACCGAGAAAAAACTAGTATTAATAGAGGCGCTGGAAATTGAAACGAACATAACAAAAGATATGATCACTCAACAACAAGAGTTGGTCAACGCATTAAAAGCAAATACAAAAGCATTACAAGATGAGCAATTAATCTCTCAAGGAAAAGATCCGAAAAAAGTTAGAGCCGCACAAGAGTTAGGAGAGAGAATAAGGGAGTCGGAGTTGGGACAAAAACTGGGAAATTGGTGGCAAGGTAAAGGTTTCAAAACTAATGAAATACTTACTCCATTGACGATCGAGGAAGGAGGCGGCGGCGCGAGAACTAAAACTATTCCGGGTACGGGAGGAGGACAAAAAGGTGGCAAAGCAGGATCTGATAAAATCATCCTAGAAGAAGTTGTAGTAGCGCGTAGGGAACTTCTACGTTTATCTGAAAGTGAAAACGATTCTATTAGTAAAACAGCACGAGGGCTACTTCAGCAACTTAATACTGCAGAGAAGTTAAACAGTATAGAAGAAAATAAACAAAAACTGATCGCTGAAACTCTTAAATTACTTCAACAAGAGCAAGCCGTTTTAGACACAAAATTCAGTGCTGGGTTGGCTACTGGTATGGGGAAAGTGCGCGAAGATGGTGAAAGAGTATTTAATTTATTGGGAGAGCGACTTCCGGTTCAAATGAGAGATGGTCTTGTGACTGCTATGGAGGCTGGTTTAGATGGAGCGCAGAATATCGGCGACGCTATGAGGAGTATGGCGGCTGATTTGCTGAAGACAATTCGTGGTGCGTTTTTGAACCGGATCGCCACTAATATTGTGGATGCCGTACCGGGTATGCCTAAACAAAAGAGGCTTGGGGGGCTAATTCGCGCCCAAGCTGGACTCTTTGTTCCGGGGACTGGAACCGGAGATAAGGTTCCCGCAATGTTGGAACCGAAAGAATANGTGTTGAACAGAAACGCGGTAGCAGCGATGGGAGGTCCAGCTGTTTTGGATAAGATTAATTTTGGNGCAGCNCCTCGTTTTGGNGGNCGCATGGCTTTAAANGANGATCCNTTNAGTAGNAGNATGAGTGGCCTTTATTATGCTACNGGNAGTCCNGAGTTGGANGAATTATTGGANAANATGAGAGCCAAAGANGAAAAACGNAAAGCNAAAAAAGCAGAAAAAAGAGCTCTTTGGACTAGCTTTGCTACCATGCTAGCCAGCGCAGCCGTGTTTAAAGGAATGGATGCGGCAGGCAAAAAGTGGAAACAACACAGAAAACGCGTTGCGAGCGAACATATTTATGGCCCCGGGGGGCCGGAATCGGCCGCAGGACCACCCATCCCAAGCCGCGGAACCGGCGCCACCCATCCGTCGCGTCCGGCAGCATCGGACTGGGAGGGACAAAGGGGGGGCGCAGTTAGGCGTTATGGCCTTGGAGGAGGTTACCAAGCGGGAGGGTCCGTACGAGGCCTCTCGGCGCCCTCCTCTAATACAAACAATATTAGTATAAATATCTCCACTGGCGCAAATGATGCAACAGGTCGGAACGCTTCCCCAGAGCAGGGAGGCCAAGATATCAATACTGATAATGGTAGTAGTTCCAAAGAATTTGCGAAAAGAATATCAGAGGCGGTCAAGCGTGTTATTGTTGAGGAGCAGAGAGTTGGCGGAACTTTGAGCCCCGGAGGTAGGAGAAGGTAATGGCAAAAAATGCAGTACCAAGCTATGAGCAGCAATTTTTTGTAAACGGTACGGGTTTATCTGGTATTCGTGATATCAATGCAGGCTATACTGTACCTGAAGAAAGGATAGACGCTTTAGGAGCTGGGTTTGTGCGCAATATTTATGCTGGACCTTTGCAGGGCAGCATGTCTTTTGCTAGAGATATTTTGTATGATGATCCTATTTTAAGATTTACGGGAGAGTCTCCACTTTCGGGCACTTTAATATATGATACGGAGATGGACGGGGGAGGAGAGAAGGTATTAGGCTTTAATACTGGTTATTTGACAGATTATAGTGTGAGCTGCGATATTGGGGGCGTCCCTACCGTAGATTGTTCTTTTGTTAGTTTTGGGCGGTTTGGTAGTGGCATTAGGGAAGGAGATTTGGATTGCTCTGGGCAGGCGCCTAATTCTGCTTTTGATTTCCAAAAAGAATATTTTGCCTTTGCTAATCAGGGGTCTATTGAGTGCGGTTTAAATCAATCTGGAACCAACAGGGTTGTGCAGGCCGCACAAAGCTACACGATTCAAAGAGATCCGGTTTATGACCTTTCCCAGAAAACTGCGTCTGATTTAACAGGGGGCGCTGGCTTTACGCCAGCTGAGGTGCTTACAAATTACCCTATAGAAGTAAGAACAAATTTTACAGTAGAAGTTGACGATTTCGAAACGGCCAATATTATGGATACGATACGAAGTGGTCATTATGAAACAATACAACTAAAAATCAATAAAAGCTCGGACGGCATACAGAGCCTTGAAGATAATACAAGAGACACGTTAGAAGACAGTGTGCCAGAAGACCTCCTCGATAATGGGAGGCGCACGTTATATAATTTTAGAAGCGTAACGGGACAACTAATATCAGAAAATATCAGCACATCCATCGATGGTGTGTTAAGTGTAAATTTAGAATTCGTAGACTTTTTAAATAAGGAACTTTAATATGGGACAAATTGGTAGTTATACTGAGATGAGTGCCGCACCTGCGGTGGATGATTTGCTTTTTATAGCAGATGCGAGCAACAGCAATCAGATCATGAAGATTCAAACGGACACGCTTCATAGCGCGCCCGTATTTAAAGGAGGAGCCGCAGGGGGAAATCTGTCTCTGGCCGATGGGGATGGGGACATTGGCATAACACTTCAGGATGGGGGAAATGTTGGGATAGGAAATACGAGCCCTGCTTTCAAATTAGATATCAAGACAACAGTCTCTCCCACGGACACCTCTCAGGCTTTGTTGAGATTGTATGCTTCTTATTTGGATAGCTATCCTTATTTAGAGTTTCGAAATGATGTGCAACAGTATCGTATTGTTGGAGTAGATGGCCCAAATAATGATTCATTTAACATTAAAGATGTCACTGTTGGCGCCTATCGCTTTACTTTAACAACTTCAGGAAGCGTTGGTATAGGAAATCCCGGTCCTACCTCTCGTTTACATGTTGGCGATGGGACTGCTACTACTACCCCTAGTTTCGAACTTGAGGGAGGTACGCATAGTGCGGGTGGTCCTTATAGTGTCTATCTTTATTCTGATGGTACTAATGGACCCGGAATTACATCTTCTAGTGCTCTGCACATAATGAGAAATGTATCAAGCGCTACCAAGAAAACTTTTTTTTATTATGATAACGGAGCTACTTATAAATCTCCCTTGGTAGTGCTTGCAAATGGGGCTACTCGACGAGTGGGAATTGGGATTCATAATCCAGATACTCCATTGCACGTAGAGGGTACGGGCACAATGCTTAAGATTAATGCTACAAGTGGCAACTCAAGCTTTCAGTTATCAGATTGTTTTTTCATTAATGAGGCAGCAGCCGGTACATACTTGCAAATTAAGGGTACTAACAATACTCCAAATCAAGCCAAAGGCATTGTTATTAGTAAGGGTACGGGATATATAAATATAGGGTCTAGCTGGCAAGACTCAACTACCCCAGATTTTCTTTATCCTTTAGCTGTTGGCAATTTACATGACAAAAGCAGCGACTCAAGGGCAGCCAAGACAACCGCAGCCTATATTGCTTCAAGTAGCACTACTGGCGTGCGGCTGGCATTGGTGGCTAACGCTGCTAATGATGATACTGCAGCGATTGGGTACGCTTCCGCTAACCAGTTTAATTGGCTTGCTGGTTCTTTTGAAGACACTTCTGTAGAATATTTTGGCATTACAACACTTGGGGGTACGGCAGTTACGAGCCCTGATAATACTGCTTTTTATAGTACTTTAGAGACTAACACTGTTTACATAAATGGAGCTACAACAGGAAACGCAAAAGGTGGTGTCAATGCCAGTAACACTCCAGCTGCATTTGGTACCGCGGTTGGTTCAGGGAGTGCAATTAATGGATCGGGTCAATATAACGTATCCGCTATTACTAGGCCGTCTACAAATGTTGCCCAAATTAGTTTTGTAAATGACTTAGCTGCTACGGGCGATGCAAGCACTTATACAGTTGTAGCCACTGGTTGGGATTCAGGAAACAGTCAGGTATTGTTTGGAGAGGCGACTAGTAAAGCTGCGGGAAGTTGCCAGATTACATTTCGTTCGGCAGGTACAACGCCCGATTTATATGCAACTACGGTTACATGGACATGGGCTATATATGGCGCAAAGCATAAAGCTTAAGAATGGCTAAATTCATAAAATATGAAAAAGCATTACTGGAAATTGAAGGCAAAAGCATTTTTGCCGAGAGTGCTACTTTAGGCGTTGAAGCGTCTGTTACCCCTGTCGAAAATATTACAGGCAGTGTTATCAGATATGCTCCTACCGCCCCCTTGAAGGGGACATTAGAGTTTAGTCATTATTTGACTGGAGCGCTGCACCCTTTTCTTAACCCTTTAACTGCTGTAGAATGGACAGGTGAACCGCTAAAGGGTAGTTTGGGTGGAATCGAATTTAGTAGCGGATACATCAAGGGTCTTTCTTTTTCAGTAAGACCTTTTGAGCCTATTGAGGTAAAATCTTCCTTAGATATTTATGGGGAATTAAGTGCAGAGGTATCTGGTAAAAGCGACAGTGCAATGAGAGGTACGCGCGAGGAGCTTCGAGCAATTGGACATGGTGCCCGCACATATGTCGCAGGGACCGATGTTGGATTGAATAACCATTTAGGGTTTAGTTATTCTGTGACCACTGAGCGTAACCCTGTAGTTCCAATTGGAAGCGGCCTTCCAATTAGAGTAACAAAGGAAAACGTAAGAATAAATATGAATGTTGAAGGAGAAGATTTGGGGGATGTCTTGACCACTACGGGTTATGAGGCTACCTTGGATATTTATATTCACGATGTATACGCAGATGCGGGCGATACAGCTATTGGCCGTTTTGGGTGCACGGGACAAGCGTTTTCTCAAAATATTTCCGCAGGAACTAATGGTTACATGAGAGGGTCAATCGGCGTATCCCAAGCATATTTAACAGGCAAAAGAACAGTATGATTTTAAATTCCGGAGCAACCAGTATTCAAGGCATAGAGCCCTTTGCACTTGGGACTACTTATGAAAAAAATGACGTTGTTTATTTTAGCGGTTATAGCGTAGGTGCAACACAAACCACTTGCACAGAAGCTCAATCCGGCCATTATTATTATACCGGCAACACGAGTCAAGTGGCAGCAGCATCCAACACCCCTATCGCCACCACTTCCAACTGGACACAAGATTTTTACTTTGAGCCCTCTTATGGGGCATCAGTGAGTTATGACACAAGTTATTATGGGGTTAAATATGGAGACGGTTACTTTAATTTTCTTAATCGAAGCGAAAACGCCTTAAAAGCAACCTTTGATGTTTCATTTGAAAAGAGAACGGATAAAGAAACAAAAGCATTGTTGCATTTTTTAGACGATTCATTTAACAAAGGGGAACGTCCAAGCGGGGGATATACTGGGATAAAGTGGACACCTTTCAGTCCATATGATTTAGAGGCAAGATTTTTTGTAGAGAATTTTGAGCATCAGTACAATTCTCCTGATGTCAATACGGTATCTACTTCTTTTTTTAATGAAACTAAAAGTTTAACTGATTGGCAAAGCTTTGCGGTTCCGTGGAGCGGTACGCGTCAAGATTATAATCCTACTGGAGCAGCGTACCATAAACACGACGCTGTCTTTTTTAAATCAACAAATGCAGCAGATTCTGTTGAAATGACCCCTTTGCAGTCTGGGTGGTATTATTTTACAGGGGATGCGCCTACAACAGGCATAAGTTCTGATAGCTATAACAGTCCGACAGGAGACGGGAGCCTTTGGGCCAAAGATCGTTTTTATTTTGATATAGAAGCGGGGTTAAGCATTCAACAAAACCCGCGTTTTACAAAACCTCAACTTCAAAACGAGTTTTATGTTAGAATGAAAGATGGGTTAAATAAAAATTTGTTAACCTTTTCTCTTAAGTTAACTGGACGCACAGACAAGGAGGCCAAGGCTATCATTCATTTTTTAGAACATCACAGGGGTTCTGATTTAATTAGGTTTACATTGCCAGCCCCTTATAATTTTTCGGACAAGGTTTTTATTTGTCAAAGATGGAATCACTCATTAAAATTTAAAAACAATAATGATATAGCCGTAGAATTTTTAGAGTTTCCTATAGATTATTTAACGGCAGAGAAGGAGTTTAACACTTTAATTACTGTGGTAAACAGGCCTGTGTTGGGAAGCAAGGGGGCGATTTCTACTCAACAAAGGCCAGAGAACGATGTATTTGTATCCAATACGGGCTTGTCTACATACGTCGCAACAGGATTTTCTATGCGAACGGGGTTTTATTTAACCAATAGTGGTCGTTATGCTCTTGAAACGACGATTGAACGCAACGATGCTTTCAAGGCTTTTGAATTTCCTAGTGGAATAAATGAACCCATTTCAATTAATCCCGGCCAAAATGCTTTTATTCCGTTTTATTTAAATGGGATCATGGATAATATCTCGGGGCCCGTTACTAGTACAGGGCCATTTGGTGATGGGACTTATACTACCTCTCTTTCTATTAAGAGTGTTACTCAAGGAGATGGAGTAACAGATGTTAGCGGTCCAATTACACTAGGAATAACGGGATATGTGACGGGACTTGGGACCGGCAATGCGTATAGGGGGATTGTGGACGACAATCCGGGTCACCCTGAAAGATTTTTAATAAAAACAGGGATTTATGACACAAGCTCAGGTTATCCAAGAAACCTTTTGACGTGGCGTGTACCTGAAAGTGGTTATTATGCGACTCGCTATACCATACAAAATTCAGAAGATAACAGTAACTGGACGGGCGTTGATTATTTTAATGTCAATTATCGTTATATTACAGATACGTACGGTGGAAATACTGTGCAAACTAACCTGTACACTGGAGCTATGGTACCCCCTAGTCTTATTGAGGAAGCCGGAGATCGTATACCTTTAGAAGATCCACTCAATACTGGGGTGCGACAACCTAGTTCTTACATGCATACGGGGCTACTTGGATTTGACAAAGATTATTATTATAGAATGCGAGCAGAGTTTCAAGGGGTGGCTGGCAGCGTAGGCTATAATTCAATGTGGGTGTATGGCAGCGGAACCAACGATCTTAACCAGATAGTATCTGAAGATGTCGAGACTGGATTAGCCGTTGGATCTACTACTTATACGCAAGATCGCATTAAAGTTCCTACCGGCCCCAAACAACCCTTAGTGATATATCTGGATGATCGTGAAATAAACATTAATTTGAGCGGTAAGTTTGATGAGGCGCTAGTAAATAGAAATATGGTTGAACAGGTCGGAGGGGAAGACGGGACCTCCCCTGCTACCGGGATATATGCAGATAATTTTACAGGCGTTCAATATGTAATACGAAATAATTATGTTGTTGGAGCGGCTACAACCACCCAAGATGCGAACGTTACTCTGAGCAGTACTTTGGCAAACGGGGCATCAACTATGTCTATTGAGCCTGTGACTACCCTTCTTGAAAATGGGGATATTGTTTATTTTGGAGATGACACTTTCACATTAAGTGCTGATGCTAGTGCGGGAGATACATCTCTCGCTGGGACCGCCGTGGTAGCCTCTACATTAGCCGTGGGAACCGTGGGTACCTGTAATACTAATTTAGGTGCTATTGAAAATGGTTATCAATTATTAACAGGGGTTGTGAACCCAGCAGATGCCGGACCCGGAGCTGATCCTAATCTTCAAAAGCCTATTGCAGAAACCCCAACTATTCTCATTATGAAGGGGGCTTCTACTGTGGTTGGGAAAGGGGGGGATGGGGGTGACGCTGGGTTCACGTTTGTTGGTACCGACAAAGCAGATGCAACTGCTGCAAATAAACCTGAGCTGTCTTACAAGGTAGGCAAATTCATAGATCCCTCAGAAGGTAAAAAAGGTGGGGACGCCATTCGTATTACTCACAAAGACATTGCTAAATTTGAAATACAAAAAGATTATTCAGCACAGATTTTGGCAGGAGGAGGAGGGGGAGGTGCTGGAGACCGCCTTAATGCAGAGCAGTCATTTAAGTTGTCGTGGACCGGTGCTTCTGGCAACGTGTTGACCTCTACTTCAAGGGCTGGTAGACGGGATTGGTTTAATGCACTTAAGTCCATGCATCCTACACAAGCTATAGATGAGCAGGATCTTGGTGTAATGGGTGCTATACAGAGAGGCAAGCTTACGGCCAATACTTATTTAGGAAATGGTCAGAAGGTTACGGGGGGCACTGCGCGTTTGAAGGTAGAGTTGAGTGGGGCCGATATTGCGGGGACACATTCAGGGGGTGCTGGGGGAGGTGGACAGGGATTCAGCAGCGGTATTATTAAAAGAATAAACATCTCCCTTCCCGGATTCGCACCGATTTACGTATCGAAAGAGGAAATTCATTCAGCAGGCGGAAAAAGAGTAGTAATAGCGGGGAAAGGCGCGGAAAATGTCCGCATTGGAACGATGGCCTTTAATGCACAGGATGGAACATTAAAAAGGCCCGGAAACGGGCAGGGAGTCGATAACCCTTTAAAGGAGGCCGCAGGAGGGGATGGTGGTATATTCGGAAGTGTGGGGGAAACAGGGCAACAAGATGATGCAAACGCAAACGACCCCTTTGGCCTTGATAAGGGTAATTCAGGGGGGAGATTAGGAGGGGTGCCGGGGAAGGCTATTCGTATTCTTGATTATAGCGGTACGGCTCATTATACGCCAACAAATTTTCGAGACAAGATGTTGTTTATTGGGCCTAGATTCTTTAATCCCTCAAATATAGAGGGGTTGGTGGCGCAGTTTGATGCTCAAGATACTTCTAATATTGTAGACATTAGTGCTGGGGCAATAGCCAATAACACAGGTGTTGGAAAATGGACATCTAAAAATGATCCTAATGTTTACCTTGAACAAACCACGGCTGGCTCAACTCCTATCTTTTTTCAAGCTGGAGGGGCTAACCAGCCTTCGGCAACCGCGAGCAACCCTTCGCCTTTAAATGATACATATTTTAATTCTAAAAATTATGTTTACTTTTATCCCACTTCAGCTAGTGCAGCAGATTATTTTAAGCTAAAGGGTGCTACAGGAAATGATATTACGGTAGATGAGAACGTTACAACAGGAGCAACCTCTTTAAAAGTGGCTTCTTTGGGCGTTGGATTGGCCAGCGGCACAACAATTCATTTTGAGAAAGGCAGCGAAACCTCGACGGTCAGTAAATTTGTCTTGAGTAGCTCTGCTGCGGCTTCAGTATCACAAGTGACTTTAACAGGCAAGCTTTATACTTCGGGAGCTGAGGCAACAACCACAATTACCAAGGGCACCAAAGGATGGTCAAAACTTTCTTCATTAATGAACGGTTTTGAGGTTTTTTATATGCTTTATGCAGACAAATGGAATAAAGTGACAAACTCAAACAATACGACTGGCCTTGTTTTTGCAGGAGGCAAAGGGAACAAGACCCCTACATATAAAACTGGCTTTACGCGCTTTTCGGCACTTGATAGTCGTCACATGTCTCAGTATTATGGTCGTGAGACAGATCTGGTTCAGGAAACCATGGGTTTAAAGAAAACAGACATGTTCCAGTTTCAGGATTGGGCTTTGTTTAATAATGGGGATAAATTGCCCGCCTATAGAGCATGGTCTTATAATTTAAAAGCCACACGCACGCAAGAATCTCTTGTTTATCGTGCTAGAAACCAAGGCAGCCCTATGGGGCAGGAGAGTTTTGCGGAGCGCACTTTTAATTTTATTGATGAGCCAATTATAGGAGCAAGTCAAATCGACACTAATCAACAAGTGGGTTTTCATGGAGCTATAGCGGAAATTTTAATATATAATCGTACCTTAACTGAGGGGGAAAGAGCGTGTGTAACTGGTTATTTGATGAATAAATATTTGCACATCAAAACAACAGAGCTCGGCACACGAGCAGATCTGATTCCCTCTAAGACGAACATTTATGGGGCTGACGGAAATGGGTTTGCTGGCCCTATTTATTTCAAGTAAAATGTCATCACAATCACATAATCAAGCAATAAGCGACCTGCTTCCAGATACAATCATAGAATTATACGAGGTAGAACTGGGAGGGTCAGACGGCATCAAAAGATTTCACGCAGGTAAAATAATTGAAAAAGATATTGTTTTATCTGAGGTAATCGAACAATCCGGCGGCAACACCATTAAGGTTCCGCATACATATTTTGCCATACCTTTTGAGGTTGATGGGTTTGAATCTAGAGGGGATGGACAGTTACCTAGGCCAAAATTAATAGTGGCTAATCCAAAGGGGGTTATTACTGATTTAATTAAGCGTCGAGATGATTTGGTTGGAAGTTTGTTTAAGAGGGTGCGAATTTTTCTGAAGTATATAGATGAAGAAAATTTTCCAGAGGGCATAAATCCATTTGCGACTTCGGATCCAAGTTCTCGCTTTGATGATGATGTATATGTATTTAATCGCAAAGTAACCGAAAACAAATATTTTATTGAATTTGAGCTTGTTTCCCCTTTGGAGATGGAGAACGCTAAGCTCCCAGCTCGTACTATGATCGCTAATTACTGTCCTTGGCATTATAGAGGGATAGGATGTAGGTATGGGCAAAGGAGAGGGGGAAAGGGGGGAATGCTTGGTCCCGTGGCTTTATCTAAGCAGGGGGCGGCGTATTTTTTAGAAGAAAGCGCTGCAGCAGGTCAATCGGACGAGGAAAACCTTGCGGCTAATCTGGGGATAGTGGTGGCAGACGAGAACGATAAGGAGTTTATAGGGAGCGGGGGTTATGATCTTGGGAGGCTTAATTGGGCTTATGATTATGATCATAGTGGGTTTACCACTGTGATTACAGGCAGTTCAGCTAACGATGAGGCTACCTCTATTAATGTTGGGGCTACTGTTAAGATTGATAATGTGGGCGGTTATGTTGCAGGAGATTATACTCTCAGCGGGTTGACCGTTGATGCAACCTCCAGAATAATTTACGCAGGTCAAACTATTATATTCACGGGGGGAGGGGAATTGGAAGTGTCTGCGACGGCTAGTAGCGGTGCCACTTCTATCCTTGGTACGTTGTCGGTGGGAGCGGTGGCCGATAATGAGGATGGAGATGTGGGTATTACAGCTAAAATATCACGAGGAAGAACAATTAAATTCACGGATGATTCTTTGGTGGTTCTAAGTGAAACAGCAGAAAAAAACGCAACTTCTTTGGTTAGCGCAACTGTTAACTATGGGGGCACTATAGGGGAGATAAAATATGGCGGTTTAAGGACTCCTACTACGGGGGGCACGTTGGCTGCGGGGGCAGTGGGTACAGTTGGTTATGTGGTGGGGGATATGGTCCGTGTGAAGCCACAAATGCCTACAGGTTTTACTAAACCAGAAGATGGGGCTGTGAATCCGGGGGTTTCTTTAGATAGGTTTTTTATATGTATCAAGGATCATTATACAGCTCAAGACCCTCGTTACAAGAGCGAATATTGGAGAGAGGATCAGTGTGGAAAAACTTTGTTTTCTTGCAGGTTAAGATACGAGGAGTTTGCCGAAAGTAACGGCTTGCCTTTTGGGGGCTTTCCATCAATTGAAGCTTATCGATACACCAATTAAATTAAATTTTTTAAAACTTATAACACGCCTTTCTTTGTTAAATAATTGTGAGATATGCGGATTAGGTGTAAAAAACAGTTTATTTTTTTTAAAAAACATAGCGCCTGACAAAAAAACAGGATTTTTGGTGGATCCTATAGACTATTTTGGTATTTTTAATAAGTCTAAAATAGATTTTTGCTTCCATTCTCATCCTGAGGGGTCTTGTAACCCTAGTTCGATGGATATAGAGATGTCACAGAATGCGCTTATAGACTTTTTGATATTTTCTGTGAGGGATAAAAAGTTTTCATTGTATAACCCTGTGAGGGAAGAAACGATTTATTTTTCAATTTAAAAGTGTATAATGTATTGTGGTTACGGTATTTCTTGAAGGTCAAATAGCAGCCGAGTTAGAAAAGAAGTGGCATCTTAGTGTGCGTACGGTGGCAGACGCTTTGAGGGCCATTCATGCTAATACGGGGAATTTTTTAGGAAGTATTATAAAGCACCAAAACCACTATGTAATTATCGTTGACGGAAAGCCATTAGAGAGCGCCGAATCTTTGTATAAAAAAGTGAGAAAAAGTATTCATATCGTTCCGGTTTTGGCAGGAGCTGTTGTTTTTTGGCCTGCTTTTATCAAGGCGATAGCGACAGTAACTGCCTTTTTGGCTAAATATTCGGCGTGGTATGCGGCTGCGGGGACGGGGGTACAAACTGCGATTGCAGCGTTGGTTGTTATTGGCGGGTATGCTTTGATTTCTTACGGTATACACTTGTTGGTAGAATCTATTATAGGTGGTCCAGATGATCCTGACGCTATTTCAACAACCAGTTATGTCTTTCAGGGGCCTCAAAATGTAACTGCTCAAGGAAGCCCAGTTCCTATAGCTTATGGGCGGTTAATGGCTGGAAGTAAGGTGATTTCGGCATCTATTAGTAGCGTGGATAAGTCTAATGATAGTTTTCTTAGAAAAAACATGAAGTTTAGCTCAAACCATGCCAATTTAAAGGAAGGAGGCGCGATGGTAACTCGACAAATATTATGACGACTGTAAGAATAGAAGGGTGGCTTGGTGCGCTACTGGGAAGAGAGTGGAATTTGAAGGTTAAAAATTTTGTGGAGCTCTTCAGTGCACTTGAGAATAACACTCACAAGTTTCGGTCTTTTCTCCTGAAAAACCGGGGAAACTGCTTTGCTATATTTGTTGACGGAGAATTGGTTGATAATAAAAGCTTTGTTTTTACTAATATTCGTGGTAAAAGAGTAGACATATTGCCTGTTTTGGCGGGAGCAACCACAGCCATAGCCACCTCAATTGCGAAAGCTGTTGGCTTTAAGGCGGCAACATTTGCCTTTGAGGCGGCGGTTTTCGTGCTAGATACGCTTATTACCGCGGTGATTTCTATGGGCATTAGTATTTTAATATCAAAGCTGATGGCCCCGGATGACCCTCAGGCTGTGAACACTACATCTTTTCTTTTTGGGTCAGCTGAAAACGTGGCGTCTCAAGGGCAGGTTGTTCCTGTAGGATACGGGAGAATGAGGACTGGGAGCAAGGTGATTTCATCTTCTATGAGTGCGATGGATAAGAAAAAATTTACTGATGAAAAGGAGAAGGATTCGACGGCTACAATATATGGCATGGGGGACATTAATACGCTTACAGTCCATGGGGCGAGGATGAGCACCTTACGTTAAAATGATTTATAATAATACAACTCCTGTGCGCATAGGGAACCGTTGGCATTTGACAGTAAATGGTGAGTTGGTTGTGGTGCCGGTATTAGAAGGACGAAATATCCGTCCTCCCGAGACCGTAGATGGGACCCCCTACACAATAGTTGTCGAAGATTCAAATTCGAACTTACCAGAAATCCCGGTACAGAAGCCTAGCGATCCATCATCTGGCACCTTGCCAGACTCTCAAGATAATAATAATCAGAGACCAGAAGAGGAAGAAAATCCTATTATAGGGGTAGAGGACTCGGTTTCTGACACAAGAGAAGAAGTAACCACTGAAACCCAAAATAGTGAAAATTTTTATGTTGAGCCGTTAGATGAGGAAGAACTGGTTGAGTCACCAATAGTTCTGACGAGTAGTCCAGATCCAGCACCGCGATTGAAAAAGCCGGACAATGTTCCGGTCGCTGTCTCCTCTGAAATTAAGACATGGTATGAAACAAGTTTCACAAATACTACTGTTATCCCCAATGTAGACCCTACCAATCTCATTTTAGAGTCAGTTAGTGTCTATAAATGTATAGACTTGATAAGCGAAGGGGAAATAGCAGGGCTATGTGATGCAAGGGGCAACCTAATTCAACTGACAAACGAAACAGCTCCCGGGTCTTTAGAAAAAAACGAAGATGGGTTTCGGGGAATTTATCTAAATGACGTCCCTATTAAAAACACCAACAGCAATACCTTAAATTATGCGCGTGCTTTCGCAGAAATCAAGTACGGAACAGAAAATCAAGGTTTATTAGCTGATAGCGCTAACCGAGCCTTATCTTTGCGAGCGTCTTCTCAAACTTTTAATGTGGGGCTCCATTTACCTCCCCTGAACAGGAATAATTATGAAGCAGTGTGGGGGCAACCAACACAAATAAAGGTGCCCGGGTTAACGGGGGGTCAGGTAACACAATGGAGCTACACAAAGGTCCCTTTTCAGCAAGCAGCCGGGCAAACCATTCCTCCGGGGGTAAAGGAGAATAAGTGGTACGATATAGATTGGCAGATGGATCGTCCAATGGGTGGTTATGGTTTGGGAGGGAGGCGCATTCAGAGCAATTCTCCTTCTTTTTATTTAAGTAGTAAGGGTGCCGATGGGTCGACCGAATGGTATGATGTTATGAGCAGGGCATTTGAGATAGCTCCCGTTAAGTATCAACATACTATCACGAATGATAATGTTACTGACATAGAGGTGGGGTTAATGGCTGTGGCTGCGTTTCATGACGAGGAGGGGAATTCGCATGAAACAAGTATAGATTTTGCTATCAAAATAGGCTATGCGGATGATAATCGCATGGTAGGTGATGGTGGCTCCCAAGTACATATTTTTGCGCCTATTTATGGTAAATCTAGTGATAGCTATGTTCGTTCTTATGTTTTTAAATTGCCCTTGTTCGAGAGGGGGAGAGACAGACAGATAACGATAGTTAATATGAACCTTTTGCCCCTCGATGAACATGGTGCTCCTAGTCGATGGTTTCAGGGGCGTTCAGCGGGAGTAAGCTATGTAAGCGAGTTGGTGACAAGAAATTTATCTTACCCGCATTCTGCGATTATAGGAACCATTGTGGATGCAAGAGCTTTTTCCCAAATACCAAAGCGAACTTTTGATCTTAAGTTAACTAAAATTAAGGTTCCCACAAATTATAATCCGGATACACGTGAATATAGTGGCAATTGGACTGGAGAGTTCTCAATAGATAAATATTGGTCTAATAATCCCGCATGGATTTTTTATGACTTGGTTACCAATTCGCGTTACGGATTAGGAAAATATGGTTTTGGTGAAGGGATATTAGATAAGTGGAATTTATATGCAATTGGTAAATATTGTGACGCGCTAGTGGAAACGGGGTATAGATCGCAAATTCCCCCTTCTGATTTCACAATAGCTCCTAATGGATATAGGGTTACTATTGATGATAGCGTTGCCCAGAGAGGGGCAGCTTTTTTTCAAAAAGCAGGTTTTAAAACTGGAGCGACAGCTGCCTTTTTTAAATTAAAGAAAAGTGATGACAACAAAATTGATTATGCATTTAGGCGCCGGGTGGCAAATCCCAAATATGATGAGACCAGCGGAGCAGAAAAGCTGACTTTTGATTTGCTTCGAGAGCTTTCTCCTGAATATGTCTTTAGGAAATATAAAAAAACCAGCGGAGATGTTACAACCGAATGGTTACGAGAAAAATTTAAAACAGAAAATAATGGCAACCTCTCCGCCTATGAATGGTTGCATAACTATATTGTGCAAAATTATGATATAAAAGACAATGAAAATTTTGAGGATGGGGATTCCGGACGCGATTTTATAGACGACTACACAGTGGGATTTCCTGTGTACAGGGACATCACTCAGGGTAAAGTGGCTATCGAATCCGATAAAACACAACCTTTGTTGGAACCAAGGTTTTCCACCAACGTTTATTTGGATCGGGAGCAGGATGCTTATAATGCTTTGAATGATTTGGCTGCTGTTTTTAGAGGAATGCTTTATTGGAATAACGGTTTTGTTTTTGTATCCAACGATCAGATTAGAGAGGCCGTTTTGTTGTTTACGAACGCTAATGTAAAAGACGGTATTTTTAATTATGCTGGTACAGCTAAAACTACGCGCTTTACTACCGTGCTAGTGAGATATAATGATGAACGTGACAGCTTCAAGCCAAAAGTAGAGTATGTTGAGGATGCGGCGGGGGTGCGTAAGTTTGGACATTTGGAGAAAAAGCTTATAGCGTTGGGATGTACTTCTAGGTCCCAAGCCCATAGGCTTGGAAAATGGTTTTTATTTACTAACCAAACCGAAAATGACCTCATTCAATTCAGTTCGGGCGCAGAAGCTTCCTATTTAAGGCCCGGAGACGTTATTAAGGTTCAAGATAAACTTAAGAATACGAGGCGTTATGGGGGCAGGTTGATTGATGTAGATCATGCCAGCAGTGCTGTGACGTTAGATCAAGGAGTGGCTGAAGATGTGGTGGGGCAGAAGATTACACTTTTAACTCCTAAAAGTTCTAAAAAAATCAAACAACTTAATAAAGAGGGGGTACAATCTGCTTTGGGCGATAGAAAAGGGATTAGTCAAGCAGAAATTGACAAAACGAGGGCGCCGCAAATAAAGCAATTTACAGTGGAATCTGTTAGTGTTAATGAAGGCGCAGAAGGGGGGCCATCTAATAAAATTACCATCGAAGAAAAAGAGGACGAAGATTTTGGGCTCGTCCAAAAAGGAACTGTTTGGTCATTGCAAAACACTAATGTAAGTTTTCAGATCGAAGAAATAGAGTATCGTGTTTTGTCGGTGATGGAAGAGTCTCCGGGAGATTTTCAGGTCAATGCTTTAATTTATAATCGATCTAAGTTTGGCGCGGTAGATTCAAGCGACAATTTAACTGATACTCAGGCATCTCAACCGGAGATTACATTGATTACAGATTCAGATAGACCAAAAGCACTCGCTGGCAACATTAGTACAGAAAATATCACTGGAAAAGCGATAGAGTCGCTAGTTTATAATGTTTCTTTTGCCGAGAGGACAAGCGAGTCAGATTTAGCGGTATTTGTTAATTTTGACAACCTTAGAGCGGAGGCACAACCTGCGGTCAGCGCTCAAAATACAGGAGGATATCTTGTAGATGTTTATGCGGGAGGGGAAAAGAAAACAATTATATTACGAGGTCATGACAATACAAATTTTTACGTCTTTTTAGGGGATAAATATGAACAAACACAGGTGGAGTATTTCATATATAGGTTTGATACTGATTATGTTTTACAGGCCACAGGAGCGCCTGACGAATAATTATGCCTGTTTTTTCTAAAAAACATCTTTTTATCCCTGAAAACTATGGGGCCGCATTTCCGGTGTCAGGGTTTCAGGTAGCTAATGAGCAAAAGGGTTACCCTAATCTGGAGCCTTTTCCATATGACACTAGTTTAGTTCCTTTTTCGGGAGCATCGGGAATTCTACAAGGGGCAACAGCGGCCAGTGGTGAGTTTTTTACATCTTCCCCTTTGATTTCGTGGAATATTTTAAATCCTTCTACTGAGGAAGTTATAGGCGAAGTCGGATTGAAGAATAATCGAGCATTTAGGGGTGTTAACCTTTATTTGTTGGATGAAACGGGATTTCTTATACGAGAGTTGACAACGGGGTATCGCTCGAATTCTTTGACGCTTCCTGTTTCTGATATAAAAAATTATTTTGATCAAGCTATAGGGGATACTGTTTTTACAGATTTGCACTCTTCAGGAACTGCGGGAGGAGCGGGTAAGATAGGGATGGATCCTCGGACATTTAGGTTGCGAGCAGAGTCTGTTGATTATTATGGGCGTACCGCTACTGGAGAGTATTTGTTAACCGCTCCAAGCCCTGATATTACCGGAATGACCGTTTCTTATGCAGGAAGAAGCGTTCAGCTTTCTCCGGCTTATACAAAAACTTCCGGTATNAGGGCGGCTACGGTTTATTTGTCTACCGATATTAATAATTTTAATTTGGATTTGACCGGTTCCGGTATCGCTTCTTACAATTATAGCCAAAGGTTTAATTTCGGGGAGACTTATAACCCTCTTTCTCACGGGACGCTTAATGTTGCTTTTCCGATGGATTCGGGGTATTTTTGTCAAATAGTTGCAGAAGATCAGTTTGGTACGGGTCAATCGTATTTGTATCCTAGTTCTATCAAGCCGTTGCCTCTAGAGCCTTTATTTTTTAAGCTACGGCCCTCTGGGATTAGTGGAAAAGTTTTCCCAAGTCAAGACCTTTTTAATGAGTATGTTCGCACAGAGGCCATTGTAAAATGCCATAGAGAAAATTTTCCCGGAGCATTAGAGTATGAAGTACGACTAGAGGAAAGCGGAAAGTTCGTTGATAGTGTTAATTCTTATTATGCCACCACTCCTTTTGTTAAAGGAGTTAATCGTTTTGTCCACGGCACTGGGAGCGGTAGGCTGGATAGGAGATTTTTAGAGTTAAATTCGACTTTAAATGATGTAGCTTATAGTGGTTTGTCGGCTACCCCTATTTTTGAGCCTTATACAGAAATAAATCCGGGAAGCGATCCTTCAACGGGCAATGGTATTAAGTGGCTAGCTCATACATTGCTCTTAGATAACACTAAGTCATTGCCGCCGGGAGAAGCCACGGGGCAAAAGTCAATCCATGAGGTAGCTATTGCTTCAGGGTTTACAGAGTCAAATCAAATTTATTTTGGGGTAGAGTGGTCGGGGAACCCAGCGGACGGTGGAGATCATGGCGATTTTGTGTTTTATCCTTCAGGAGGTCTTTTATCTGGTTATGTTTACTCGGGTACTTATGCTGACGCAGCCACCGGAGGAAGGGCTTCGTCAGATCAGTCTTCCGCGGGTAGCGCTGGTTACGCTCCTTATTATGCGTCTTTAATTAGCGGGGTAACTGGAAGCCTTGTAGCCAAAAACCTATCGGGATTCCTTGTTACAGAGTTTGAGCCTTATGCTAAATTTTCTGTTTTTTCAGATATAGATTATGATATCTCAATCAGAACCTTAACGCCCGAGGGGCCTTCTGAGTTTTCGGATGTTTTACGTTTAACAACAGGGCAAATTTATGATTCTATAACTGGAGCAGGATTTATAACAGGAGGGGGTTCTTCCGGTACCTCNGGTNCTTCTGGNANNTCTGGNNCTTCTGGTTCNTCNGGNACNTCTGGNTCNTCNGGTTCCTCNGGTACTTCTGGTTCCTCNGGTACTTCTGGTTCCTCNGGTACTTCTGGTTCNTCNGGTNCTTCTGGTNCNTCGGGNNCNTCTGGTACTTCTGGTTCCTCTGGTACCTCTGGATCTTCTGGTAGTTCGGGCACTTCGGGCTCCTCTGGTACTTCTGGTTCCTCTGGTACCTCTGGATCTTCTGGTAGTTCGG
>NZAS01000094.1 GCA_002686195.1 Candidatus Pacearchaeota archaeon
TACCCCTTAACAGGGGTTTTCACTATCGTGATTACGTTATTTTTCATTTGTATTATATCTGTTTTTTCGTGATGAATCAAATAGGAGACTGTATATGGACTTAGTTGAATTTCCTAACTTTGACAACGAGGCTGAAGCTAAGCGTGCTCTGAGTGAGTTGGCTAGTGACACTGAAGAGCTCATCTATGAAGGTGACTCGATGCGTTCCTACCAACGAAACAAAGCCAAGCGTAGGCTTAACGGATGGTGGAGTCGTTTTATCGGCAAATGCTCTCGCTTATCGGACAAACCAGGTGATGCCTGGAATGTGATGAGTAAGAAGGGAGCCAAGCTGAAGACTAAAATGATGAAAGTGCGGGATATTGTCAAAGACTTGGATGGCGTATATTAACAGGGATGGGGCTCTACACCGACTGCGTGTAACCCCACAACCCTTTATCATATATAGTATCAACTCCTACCTAACATCATGAGAGCAGTCAATAGTTTAATTTCAGAAGATGGCTGTAGATATACAGCTAGCTACATGCATGGCTTAGCAGGAGTGACATGACTCCAGGGCGAGTCTTCTGTGATGGTTGGGGAGGCGATTAGTCTTTGACAAAACCTCCCTGACACATTTTGTAGCAAGTAGTTACAAGGTTGAACCTTAAGACTAACCATCCCTATTCCGATGTGGTTCATTGGAATATTAAGCAGGCTCCATTGGAGTTAGTGCGAGATTATTGCCTAGCTTGGCAGTATGGATGTGTTTGATCACTGTGTAACTACTTGCTCTTACCTTATGACCTTGGATGTCTATAAACTCATCTAAGAATTCCGATGGCTAACTGTGTAGCAACAGACTGGCTTAGTAATTGATATTTCGGCTCCCCGCTGATCTTGATTGACCTAAGTTGTTGTAAGACATACACATATCACTGACCGGACTAGTCACCCGTTATTTGGTAGTAGGTTAGATTCCTACTTAGCCATGAAATTTCAGAGCAATGACCATAAACAGGAATATCACTACGATACGGTTGTTGCTCTGATTTCTAAATTTTAACCAAAAGGAGTCCACATGTTAATCAACATACTAGTCGTATTGATTATGATCCTTGCAGTTTGGCAATATCGGTTGCATGCAAGACATGTCAAGCACCTACAGCACGAGTTGAACATCTTAGAAACAAAAATTGCACGTCAAAGAATAATAAAAGAAGAATACTATGATAAGTATATTTCTTTAAAGGCGGAATTTGCGGAATGGAAAAGATCAATTGATGTTGAACATAAAAGTTGTATCAATAAAAATGATGACTATAATATTTGTAGACGTCATAATGAAATGATGCATAATGAATATCATATTTGCTGACCCGTGCTAAACCTTTCGGTGTATAGGCTAACCGACTAGATATTCGTAAAGTTCAGGTACGTCACCGGGTTGACCGGAGTAGTTGGCTCTGCTTACGTGTTGTGGTTAGCGAATTAAAATAAAATATAGTCGAAGTAGAAACAGAATAACCAACTATCTGTTTGTCTGCGTAATAATGGCTGAACAATGGGAGACTTTAATACCACAATGCTCCCAAGAATTGGGGAGAGATCTTAGAAAGAGTTGTGGTAGATATACTGCTTCAAGGGTTAAGTTGGGGTGCTAAGACTCCTGTCCCATTTCTCCCCCATAAAATTTGTCTAAATGCAGACATAAAAGCATTCGGGTGCATATGCTCGTTAGATAAACCTGGTAACAGGGATAAAGCTAAGCATGGTTTGAACAGCTGTGTTGGCCACATTATTTATAGTGTGCATGTATGCAATTAGGGTATGTATTCTCCTATTGTTAAGTAACCCTCGGGTGGCAATTGGACTTATACCAGAGCTGTAGGGCAGTTCTGTGATCTAGGAAACTAGAAATAAGAGAACCTAAAGGATTATGGTAGGAAAGGTTTGATGACCTCTATTGCTNTGTCCACTAGATGTATGCTGGCTTACTTGAAAAAGNTGCTGGTAGAGTCATAGCGTGTTATTCTACATCAGGAATGGCCACGAATGCTTCATTGTATTCACTGTTGAAAGATAGTGAGCAAAAATCTGAGGTAAGTATTCGATCCCCTATTGTTTAAACTTAACATAACAAGTTGAAAGCAAAAAACTCAGACTCGTAGCAAACATAAGTTTGCCTTGGGAGCATAATACTCTTGTACATCTGTAATACGGTGTATGTACTAGGTCGCAAACCTAGTATAGAATTAACGGACAATCAGGATTCGGTTTAGCGACTGGATTTGTTAGGGCGATAGCTTTGNACTGGTTTATTAGTTNGTTAAANNACNTANGAGTAACCGTGATGCCTGGAATGGCATTGAGTATGGAATGTACCCTCTTAAGGGTGGATATGGGTGTAAAACATAAGCACATCTAAAGCATTTCCTGTCTAAGGCTTAATCTCAACCTTANACAAACCTTTTTAAAATTTTCAACGAGTGGATAAGGGTCTGTGCGATCCTAGAAGGTAGTCAATCCATGCACCATCTTGATTGATGAGTACTATGTGTCACTGATCATAACCTGATCAACGATGTAATTCATAGCGACTATCCACTCATAATATATTGGCTGGCATAATACATTTGTAGTGGACTCCGCATCCCTTCCTATGTTGCCAAGTGTCAGCCAATTTTATAGGAGAACATGATGACACCAAAAGAAAACGATGATTATCCAATATTTACTGGAGTATTTCTTGTGGATCCTGCTGTAACAAANAATGGNCCATCCTGGAANCTTAGTAAATTTCATATAACATATCATTTTGCACCTGGTGAACCAGTATTCCCCCAAGAAGTAGTAAGTGGTGACTTTGTTAAAATAGAACACTTAAGCATCTATGAAGATGATGANATTCTAGCATCTCAAGTAGTTTTACATACACCTTATACTGGTAGAATTACTACTCAAAGAGATGGACGTACACCATTACATATTACTTGGGATTCCGGTGATAAACCAGCTATTGAGNCTGGAANGCGATTGANAAAGCTCANANATNANGATGATTATATTGATGGAGANTATCATGCCATGAGTAAAGTGTATAAGAATGGATTTTTTCTTGATGATGAAGTCCAAACAAAGAAATATACACATATTATGAATAGACTCGGTCCTATTGGTATGTGGTATACACAATGCGGCCCAAACCGTGAACCTGAATGATGGATTGGTTAATAGTAATAGTTCTATGTTGGATGATATACTATATATTGGCAAAACATTTAATTTGAACTTGGGCGGTGAAGCCAACACCTAAAAATGGAACGTAATAGATGGTTGAAATATCATCCGCTGATCCCCGAGTTAGCTGCTTAGCTCACATTAAGGATCTGATCCAGGCGNNAANNGGATCAATTCAACAACCGTAANNNAGGAGGTGNNANNATGGCAGGAAGACCTGTNANNACTATCAAANATAAAGACGGTAACANTAGTTGGATANAAGAGGTACATCAGTAATGGTTGCCATATCTAAACTAACTAACAACCCTGGTGAACCACCTAATCGTATAGATTGGGATAACCCGAAATCTAAAAAAGAGTTGACAGCTCTGATGAATCTGATTGTTGAACACAACCTGATGGAACCTGTTACTATTACTAAAGATTTCATGCTTATAGATGGACATCGTAGAGTAACTTGCTGTGAAAAACTGGGATATACTGAAATTCCAGCTTACATAGCTCCTCTTTCTAGTGCTGATATAAAAGATGCCAATTATGATCCATTTGTAATGCAGAATGCAGCCAGAAAGTCACTGGATGGATATCAATATCTGTGGAGATACATGAATGGGTTTAGTATACCTAAACTACATTTAAGCAGAATTGAAAGTCTGGAAAGATGGGTTGGTACTAAAAGCAAGTACATGTTTAAGAGAATACTTATGAAAGGTGGTTCTCCTGCAACATATGCTTATGCTATGGGTATTTACCGTAAACAGTTGAAAAAGGATTCTACATACAAAAAGAAACTCCAGAAAGGTCATATGAATGATATGGTTGAATGGATGTTTAATGTAGGCAGTCCTTCCAACATAAAATATGCATTATTAAACCTCATACCACTAGAAGTGCTTGTTGATTGTATTGACAACAGGAAGGCCATTTCTACTGAGTTTAAGAGTGCTGCAACCAAACCGGGAGGTTAATCAATGCCACGTATATTACTGTGCAATGATACAGCTAACTTTACGGAAACTGATGTTCAAGCAACCACTGTTGGTGATTTGCGTACTGAATTGACGCTTCCTAATGAGGCTATTAACGTGAATCGGGTAGTTGCCAATGATTCTCACGAACTTCGTGATGATGATCGGGTTGCTGCTGTTAAAACCAATAAGAAAGGTGGAGACACCAAGAAATAGTTGGTTTTGACAAAACATTGATCGGTTCCGTTAAACCGCAAAGAAACTGGGGGAGTATGTCCGTGAGCTACTTCCCTGGTTTCATAAAAGAAAGGAGATTGTTTTGAAAGCAATACTCAAAGAATATCTTGATTCTTTTGATTATTCTGTTATGCCTATTGGTCCACAAGCAGAATTAACAGAAGCATTAAATGTTCTTAACAACCAAGAAGTCCCTTATCCATTTAAAACTCTTGAAAATAATGGTTTCCCCAAGATCCATTATGGAGTTACAAAGAAATTTAATTGGGCTCATGGTACTATTCCTCAAACTAAAAAGATAAAGGAATGGTATGATGGAGTATTTATTGATAGAAAGGGATATAGTGTAAAGGGCGTTAAAAATCTATGGGTACGTCCTGAAAGAAATAAATATAGTTATAATGCTAAAAGATTCAAAGATGCAATTTATCGAATTGACCATATGCTTACTGAAAAAAGGCGTACTGGTGCTATTTGGTTAGATGATAATGAAGCTGTTGACGCAATTGTTAATGGCGTTAAAGATAGCATTATTAAATCATTTACTGATTTTAAAGATTATGTTGATAAAACCCCTAATGTAAAATGTAAATGTCATGTTGTTCGCATGAATAGCCAAGATGGTGTTAGTCAAGGATTTAGGATAGATGGACACTTACAAGAAATGTGGAATGTAGATCGCAACGATTCCTATATTATATTAACCAGACATCTAAAACATGGCTATCCTAACCACGAATTACAACGATCAAAGGTAACTATACTTCACCAATATCCTGAGTTGATGATGAATGTATTTCATGGAGATGAAGGTATTCATCCTATATTCAAATTTCCAGTTGGTAAAGTAATTACTGCAGTTTCAATACCTATGGATTTGTTAGTTAGGTATGCTTTAGGACAAGGTGATGTTGTAATATATGGTCATGGTATGCATAGACATAGAACTTCAACTAGAACTTGGCATAGACCTTTAATTGAAGGTTTAAACCATCCATATATTAACATTAACTCTAGTATGGATCATAGACAGATGCCATTAAACGATTGTCGTCTTAGAGAAGGCAATAGTGGTAACAACTGTGCTGGTAATATACAATTTGATAAACCGCTTAAAAAATTATCTTTTGTTGGCTGGTCTGAAGAATTATTTACCTGGTTGAGTACATATAGAGTAGGTACTACACATCCATTAAATGAATTAGTAAACTCATTCTATGGTTGTCCTGAAAAGATTGATCCTGATCTAAAAGATCTATATCTTGATACTATTGGATTTAGTACTGATCGTTGTCATCATCATCTATCAAGTAGATTACCTTTAGATGGTATGTCATACATGCCAAAACTATTGGATATCTGTGAAACCAATTGTTTAAAGAAGGTTAGAGATACATGTCAAGGATACCAAGAAGACAAAGTACAGATTAAAATCATAGAAGTTAATAACATTTTCCATGAAGACCCTTGGGAAGATGCTATAACTATATCTAATGAAGCTACTGAACTTGGTAGTGGAGGAATAGAACATCCTCCTGAAAGTGTCTTAGATGGTTATGTTTTTGAATATTTCGTTGATCCACCTGATAATAATGATCTTGAAGCTTCAATGTTGATATGGATGAATGAACAAACTGGAGGAAGACGATAATGGCTTTCTACATTGACAATAAAGACTGGAAGAAAGTTATAGATTATGCTCAAGCATCCTATAATGAATTTAAGTCTGAAATTGGTGGATTTATGGTTGCTAAAATAGATAAAGATGGTGATTACATCATATCTAAACCAGAAATCCTTGAACAAACAGTAACTGGTGGTACTACAGAGATGGATAAAGTTGCTGTAGCTGACTATTATGTCAAAGCCTGTATTGAACATGGTAAAGACGTCAGATTTATCTGGTGGCATTCTCATGCTGATATGGGTGCATTTTGGTCTGGTACAGACACATCTACTATGAAAGAATATTCTAGTGGTGACTGGTCTGCCTTTCTTGTAGTAAATATCAAAGGTGAGTATAAGTTTCGTGTATGTGTATGGAATCCTATTTCTGCACATGAAGATACAGAGTTAACTGTTTTAAATGGCAAAACTAGAACCATACCTAAAACAATTACAGCTCAAGTAAAGAAACTCTGTGAGAAACCTGAATACAAACCAACAAAATGGACTGGTTATAATTATAGAACTGTAGCAAGAAATGGAAATTCTCTTAGCACAGCTCAACAATATAACTTATATGATCCAGATCCTATGGGTATAATTACAAACCATTGTGCTGTAGTTGATACTGAAAAAGATGATAATCCACTACATCGTTCCACAACAGAAATAGTAACTGAGTGGAATGATTTGTATACTGAAGGTGCTTTTACCTTCAAGGAATGGTTGAAGGAAGTAAAACGATGGAATGCTGTACTTAAAAGAAAACAGGCAAGTTTCCTTGTAAAGGAACTTACAGAGAATGAACTTCATCTTAATGCTGGGTTTTATACTGGTTATAATGCTGAAGATTTCATAGATTATGGGGAGGAACATGAACCGAACATCAAGGTTTAGTGACATTTTTAACAACTTTGATGACTACCACTTCCACATGCTTGGTTGCGGGGCTATTGGTAGCTCCGCAGCCACTCAATTAGCTAGATCAGGAGCTGAAAAGTTTAGTCTTTATGACTTTGATAAAGTTTCAGAAGCTAATGTTGGCGTAAGTCAATATAACACTCCTGATGTAGGTAAATACAAGGTAGATATATTGGAAAAATACTTAAAAGAGATATGTAGTAGCCCTATTATATTCCCTATTAAGGAAAAATTCAAAGAATATCACCCTCATGGAAATGATATAGTTGTCTTAGGTTTTGATAACATGTCAAGTAGACTACAAGCTGTAGAAATAGCCTGTAGTGTAAAGAAGTTAAAGCCTATAGTGTTAATTGATGGAAGAATGGGAGCCCAAACATATCAACAATACTCTTTTAAGAAGCCCACAATTAAAAAGTATGTTAAGTATTGGTATGATGATCAAGAAGGTAGTGAAGAACCGTGTACTGCTAAAGCTACAAGCTACTGTAGTAACATGGCTGGATCGTTTATTACAAATTCTGTTGCTAAGATTGTAACTAAACAACCTCATGAACAAGAGATCATATTTCATTTTCCATCTATGGTACTAACGGCAAGATAAATTAGAGAGGGAGTTATACTATGCTCCCTCTTTAACTATGAAAGGAATAAAGAAATGATTATTATAGATACTGCAGCATGGATCGGTAACATATTCATACTTGGTGTTTCTATGTTCGTCTGGATGATTAACATATTGCTAATAATGTATATAATTAATGTTATAACAGAAAGGATCAAAAAATGGAATTCACCTGTATAAAATGTGAGTTTAAGTTTAACAAAATGTCCTATGATTTGGATGAAAGAATGTGCTATGAATGCCTGTATGAAAATGATGAAGAAGAAGATGATGTACAAGACTATGGTCCTCCATATTCGATGGCTAATCCAACTGGAGAACCAATAAAGAAAAAGAAAAAAGATAGTAAAGATGAAGAATGGCAATTCTTTTCACATACTAAATCTGTTTTCGACTTTAAAAGAAAAAAGAAAGGTATTCA
>NZAS01000095.1 GCA_002686195.1 Candidatus Pacearchaeota archaeon
CCTAAAGGATTTGAGAAAGTGCCTAATGGTAGTTGGTGGGGAAGTTTAAGAGTAGAAAATAACGAAGTTTGGGAACTTGTTAAAAACGGAAAAGTAAAAGGCTTCAGCGTAGAAGGGATGTTCGGCCAAGATAAATCCAGAAACATACAAGAAAAAATTATTAATAAAATCAGAGATGTAATTAGTAATTACAAAAAAATATAAAACTTTTTTTTAATAATTAAATTATTTCACATATATATAATAAAGACTTTAAAGTTATGGATAACGTAAAACAATTATTTCAAGACATTAAAAACGTTTTTAAAACGGAAGGCGTTAATGTAGAAACTGAAGAAACTACAACAGAGCCAACACCAGAACCTACTGAAACAGTAGAAGAAAAATTTGAAGATGTTACTTTANNAGACGGGAGTATNGCACAGGTCGAGCCTGANGTTAGTNTNGGTGCNGCNATGGTANTTTTANTNGACGATGCTNTANNNCCAGCACCAACAGGCGANTATGAACTNGCTGATGGTAGNGTNGTGTCNGTTGAAGATGGAGTAATAGTNGCGGTTGCAGAACCTGAGTTAGAAGAAATTGAAGAAGCACCAGCNGAAGAAGTTGTAGAAGAAGAAGTAATGGAAAATGATAAGCCATTTACAGACGAACAAAGAAGGGAAGCNAAAAAGATTATTGAAAGCATAGTAACAGAAAAACACTTTGCAAGTGAAAAAGAAACTAATAAGATCAATGCTGATATTGTAGCTTTAAAAGAAGCGTTTAAAAGTTTAGTAGAAATTACTGAACAGATTGCTTCAGACCCAGCAACAAAAACAGCAAAGAAAAGTAATAGTGGCTTTTCACATTTAAAGAAAAATAAAAGAGATGTTATNTCTTACTTAAAAGATAAAAAAATTATTAACTAAAAATTTANAACTATGGCATTTGATGTAAGTGCATTACCAGCGTACACAGAGCAGAACGCAATGGAACTGATCGTAGCTTCAGTTGCAGAAGGGCAGCTACCTAGATACTCNCAAATTCAGACAGGGGTAAAAGGTCCGACAACTATTAATATTTTAGATACTGATGTAGTATTTCAAACGGACGGTTGTGCTAGAAGTGCTGACGGAACTACTACTTTAACACAAAGGACTATTACTCCGGGCGCAGTTGCAATACACGAAGATTTATGTATGACTGATTTAGCGGCCACGTATGAAAGCGTTATGTTAAAGCAAGGACTTACAAACGAAAAAGAGGAAATTCCTTTTGCGGAATTATACTTTAATTTGAAGGTTAAAAAAATTCAGGAGTCTATTGCTATTGCAGATTGGCAGGGTGATACACTTTCAGGCTCAGCTCAGTTATCACAATATGATGGATTAGACAAACAAATTTTAGCGGCTGGTACAGCAGTTAATGGAAATCCGACAGGTATTACAGTTGCGACAGGATATACTTCAGCAACTATTATTAGTATCTTTTTAGGAATGGCTGAATTAATGCCTACTAATATTGCGGGTGCTGATGATTTGAAATTATATTGCGCACCAGCACAGTTTTTACTTTATCAAAGAGCTATCGCAGATGGTAATTATTTTCATTATATTTCTGAAGGGCAATTTTATTCTATGCCTTTAATTGGTTTTCCTAACATCGAAGTTGTTAGCGATCCAGGTATGACTACTATCGGTGGTGGTACTACAAACAACATTTATATAATGAGAGCATCTAACGTACACATTGGAGTTGATCTTCCTGAAGAAGAAAGCACAGATGTTAGGTCCTGGTATGATCCAAATGATCGGATATATAAGGTCACCATAGCCTTCAGACGCGGACTAAATGTAGCATTTCCTGATGAAATCGTTAGATTTGCTTTAGTATAATATTAACTTTTAGAGGGTTTAATAGCCCTCTTTTTAAGATAAAAAAAATTAAATATTAACCAGGTTAGTTATTATTTAAATAACGTAACTAACTGAAAATCAAACAGTTATGCCTTGTAATTTAAGTGCTGGAATGGAACGCGATTGTAGTGACTCGACAGGGGGGATTTTAGAAATTTACCTTCTATCTAGGGACTCAATGACATCCTATACAGAGTCAAGTCACGAAGTAACAGCTATCACAGATGGTGGTGCAACGTGGTACAAATACGAACTTAAAAAAGAAGTGGGTAGCATCGTAGCTACTACTACAATAGACCCAGCAAATGGAACGAGATTTAGCGAGGGTGTTGTAGCTTTTTCAATTAATAAATTTAGTGCAGTAAAAAGCAACGAACTTAGACTTATGATNTTAGGTCGTTTAGCAATTATNGTAAAAGACAANAACGGAGTTTATTGGGGNTTAGGTTTTCAATCTTATGCNGAAGGTCAATCCTTAGTAGCTAATACTGGTACAGCTTTCGGCGATCGTAATGGCTATGATATTGAGCTAATGGCAAAAGAAGCGGAAACGCCTTTCGAGGTATCTGCTGCAACGATTGCTACTTTGACTATTGATGTATAAACTTCTACTTTCTTCATAAATCAAATTAGGGATGCTGTTNNAGTNTCCCTTTTTTTTTAATAAGTCAAATATTTCACATATATTAAATAAATAATAAAACGTAAATTATGTTTAAAAAAGGTTTAATTGGCCAAACTTGGCATGGAAAAGGCTTTAAAATCGAAATAAAAGACGAAAATAAAGTAATTTTAAAAAAGCTAGGTGCTGACGTATTCGCTAAAAAAAGTAAAAAAGCTGATGATAATACTGAACAAGAATAGCACTACAAGTTTTGTAGCTACGTTATATGAACTTTCAGTATTAGTAGACCCGTATTATTTATTTGTATTTACTTCTGCTCAAACGAAAATTAGTTATTATACTATTATTGCAGATACTTCTACAAATAAAAAAAGATACGATCAGTTCAGTTTTATTGAAGGTGTAAATGATGCTGTTAATGGTAGNTTAATATTAGGCAAGGGCGGCTACTATACTTACCAGGTTTATGAACAAGCAAGNGCAACAAACTTAGACCCTGACTTAGCATCGAATTTAGTAGAAGANGGAAAAATGAAATTATTAGATAGTACAGAAACGCCAGANTTTACACAACACNCAGTAACGCCAACAACTAATNTAGTATATAATCCATCTTAGATATGTATCAATTAATTCCAATAAATTTTAATCAGTATGAACTTCCAAAGTTCAAAGAAAGTCGTAAAGGTAATTGGTATGAATACGGCACTGATAGACCTTATAAAAATACTTATCCTGATTATTTAACTTATCTATATGACAAAAGCAGTAAACACGCGCAAATAATTAATTCTAAAGTGAAATATATCGTAGGTCAAGGCTTCGCAGTTGATAACGATATAGAGCTACAACAAAGGGCCGCGATAGAAGGCTTTTTAAGGCATCCTAACGAAACCGATACAATGGATGAACTGTTAGGTAAGTTGGCAAAAGATAAGAAGGTATATGGTGGTTTTTCAATGCAGATACGTTTAAACAATTTAGGTGCTATTGCTTCAGTAGATCATATAGACTTTTCAGATGTTCGCGTTGGTGTTGACGATGATACTTATTATTATACTGATGATTGGAAGGNNCGAAGCCCTGAAAGTAACGAAGATTTTACAGAATTTAANGCGTTTACTTTTGAAGAAAAACTAAGTGTTAACGAAAATTATTTATTATACTATAAAGAATATAGGCCCGATTTAGGTGTATATCCTTTGCCTGATTATGTAAGTGCTATTAATTACTTAGAAAGTGATATNAGTATAAGNACATTTACGCTAAANAATATTAAAAATAATCTATCTGCTGGNTATATAATNTCGTTTAAAAACGGACAGCCAACCGTAGAAGAAATGGCCGATATTGAACGTAGATTTAAAGACTATGCAACAGGCGAAAGTCGAGCTGGTAGCCCTTTGCTCAGTTTTGGGGACATTGACGCACCAGGACCTGAAATCTTACCTATTCCAACCAANGGACAGGACGATAGATTTATACAACTTAATACACAAATANGNGAAGAAATATTTACAGCGCATGGAATTACTAGCCCAAAACTAATGGGCTTAAATGATAGCGGTAGTTCATTAGGTAACAATGCAGACGAAATTTCTGTGGCTTCGCAATTATATGAAAGCCTACAAATTAATCCTGAACGCAGAGTATTTGACGAACTTTTCAATATGATACTTAATTATAATGGGCTGCCGAAAGCTATACACTTATTAAAGATAGAACCTGTTGAACGTGGACTAACTGAAGCTGCTATTTTAGGAGTAATGACAGCCGAAGAANTACGCGAAAAAATAGGATTGCCGCCTTCAGATATTGAAGTTAATAAAGTTGCNGAAGCTATTGGTTTATTAAGCCCGTTAGTAGCTACTAAAGTANTNGANACAATGAACGCTGAAGAAATACGTGGGCTTATTGGNTTGGGCGGTCCTGTTGTTAAAACTACTGAAACTTTAAAAAGAGAATTTAACGACTTAGAAGATGAAATGTTATTTNTGCAACTTAATGAAACGGGCTTCGATATTAACGATTATGAAATAATAGATAGTTTTCANAATGANATNACNNNNTTAGNANNTGCNAAGAANTNTGAAGGCGANATATTAACGGANTATAGCTTTACNCTTGACAGGGTTTTAAATGATACTGAAAAAAGTATATTAGGNATGCTTAAAGGNAATCCGAAGTTGCCTGTTACTGAGATTGTTAAGGCTTTAGAATTACCTATTGAAGATGTAAATAATGCAATACAGAACTTGCAAGATGCTGGTGCTTTAGATAAGAACTTTGTACCTACTNAAGAGGGTAAAGAGTCAATACAAGAACCAGCAGAAAAANTNTTTATAGTTTATAAGTATATAAAAAGACCTAATGCACCAGCTTTAAAAACACGAAGCNGANCATTTTGTATTAAAATGATGNNNTTAGCANNACANGGNAGAGTATATACATTGTCGCAGTTAGAAATGTTAGTNAATGGNTTNGGTCANNCNGGNATNGATATNTTTACNAANNGNGGNGGNTNNTATACNNNNCCTNATGTNACNNCNNANAGAACNNNNCCGTATTGNAGACACGTATTTGGGAACANAAATTNGTNAGAGCTAAGAAAAAATAAAAGTTATGGCAGTATTATTTATATCAGAAACATACGTTAAGAATAATTCTATAATAGANGAAAANGTNGATATGCGTCTAATATTACCGTCAATACGTGACGCGCAAGAATTGTTTATACATCCGATTCTCGGTTCGCCTTTGTACTCTGCATTGAAAACTAAGATTACTGCTGGTACTTTAAACGCTGATGAAGTTACACTTTTAAACAATTACATAGCCCCTTCAATGTTGCAGCATACGCTCTATGAATGTTCAGTATCTATGTTATTTAAGTATAGAAATAAAAGCATAGGAACAAAGAACAGCGAAAATAGTACGCCTGTTGATTATAGGGATTTACAATTTTTGCGCGATGATTGGAAAAACAAAGCTGAAGAACGCGACAAAAGATTAATTAATTACTTAATGGATAACAGTGCTTTATATCCTGAATATACTGCTGCGAGTGATGATCTAAATCCAAGAAAAACAGCATATCAAGAAGGCTTTTATTTAGGTAGTGGAAAAAGTTTAAATTGTTGGTGGGACGAGTATAACTATTATAAAGACTGTTAAATGATTATAACGTATAACCAAATTATAAAAGAGTTTAACGACTTTGCCGATGCACATAGACAAATACAAAATTTTGGAAATGGCGACCTTTGGGAAATTGCAGAACGCAACCAGCTACTGGATTTTAATTATCCTTTGCTATGGGTTGCAGATCAACCAGCGACAATGGGTGACGGAACATTTACTTGGAACTTTCAAATACTAACAATGGACTTAGTTAACAAAGATGAAGATAACGAAAACGATGTTAAAAGCGATATGATACAAGTATTACTTGACTTATTAGGATACTTAGAACAGAAGTTTAATACTACTACAAATAATGTAGATTGGACTAAGATACAACTTGTAAGAGCTGGTAATTTAACTTCCTTTACGGAACGCTTTGAAGATGACGTAACGGGCTGGGGTATGGGCTTAGGCTTAAAGATACCATTTAAATATTCAGATTGTAATTTACCTATAACTTAAAGATATGCCAATACTATTTAATCCAAATAAGAAAAAGGGTGTTTTTATGATACCAACAGGCGGAACTCAAGCCGTAAGCTGCGCCTTTAGTTATTCTGCTGCAAGTTATACAGACGCAGACCCTGACCCTACGCCAACAGTAACGGGAACAAGTGGCGGTACTTTTACTTCTACTGCTGGGCTGGTTATCAATGCTTCGACAGGCGAAATAGATTTAAGTGCTTCTACATTAAATACTTATGTTATTACTTATACTGTACGTGGAAAAGTCTGTACACAAAGCGTTGAAATTACTGCATCATTCACCAATACTTATTCAATGGAATTTGATGGAGTGGACGAACGTATGACAGTATCCAGCTTTACAACAAGTGGGAACGATTTAACTATTTCATTTTGGGCTAAATTACCAAATTTAGGAAGCGGTGCAGATTATATGCTTTCGGGAAATAGTAGTAATGTTATTTATTACAATTCAAGCGAGGTCTTTTATGCTAAAGTCAATGGTACTACTGCATATATAGCAACTAATTCAGGTGACGTGCCTGATGTATTTGATAGTAATTGGCATCATTTTGCGATAACTAAAACGGGTTCTACACTTACATTTTGGTTTGATGGAAGCTCTCATACTAACGCTGGAAGTGCTACAACGGGTGGCTTTACATTATCAACCATAGGCGCTTATACACATGGTGGTGCAGGGGTTAACGGAAACTTGGATGAAATAGCCGTTTGGGAAAGCGACCAGAGTTCAAATATGGCAACGATTTATGGGTCGGGTGTACCCTCAAGTTTGGCGAGTTTATCGCCTTTAAGTTGGTGGCGAATGGGTGAAGAAGGAACTTGGACTACTGTTTGGACTTTAACAGATCAAGGAAGCGGAAGCAATGACGCAACCTCTGTAAATATGGAAGAAGCAGACAGACAAACGGATGTACCTTCTTAATTAAAAAATAAAAAAATGAGTCATTTAACATACGCAATAGTAGATGTAGCAACAGATTTACCAAATATAGATTTTTCACAAATTGGCGAAACAAGTAGTAGTACTATTAGAAAATCAATAGATGAAACTTTGTTTATAATCAAATGGAATACAGAACCTACATTTATAGCTAACGGAACAGTTATTCCTTCGTTAATATTAACACATTCTGAAGCGTTAACTGAAATGGCTACGCCTGCCTGGTCAGAGCCTGTACCAGCATAACAGATGTTTTTAGACATACATAGCGTTAACGACCTACATTTTACGGGCAAAGATGTTGCTTATATTGTAGGGCTATTGGTAACGATACTGACTGCATGGTTTAAAATGAAGCACGATAATGAACGGCAAAATAGTAAAATAAAAATGTTAGAAACCAGAGCAGATCAATATTATAAAGAATGTAAAGAGGAATTTATGAATGCTAAAAATGGCAGGGTGTCTATTAGAAGGGATTTTGACGCTAACATTATTTCTAATAACTTAGCATTTACAACACGTTTAGACAAGATAGATAAAGAAGTTAAAGAAATGAACGTGACAATTAACAAGGTTAACAATAGTCTAACAGCTGTAAAGGCAAAGTTGGATATTATAATTAATAAATAGAAACAATGGGAAAATTATATGACTTTTTCGGTGGACGTAAAACTATGTTCGCTGTATTATTATTTGTAGCTGTAACTGTATTTTTATATATGGACAAGACAGATTTTACAGGATGGCTTGATGGCATCGTATGGATTTTTGGAATGTATGCAGTTGGAAACGGTGCTGAGCACGTTGCAAATGGCTTAAAGAAAAAATAATGGCTGTTAAAAGCAAGTATATTTGGTTGCTAGATTCTGGTCATGGTGGCATGATAGATGGAGTTTACCAAACAAGTGGCAAAAGATCGCCTGTTTGGGAAGATGGCACACAGTATTTTGAAGGTGTAGGAAATAGAGTATTAGTTAAAAAGCTTGAAGCTAAATTAGAAGCAAGTAAGATACCTTATTTCAATGTAGTAAATAGCGAAGAAGATATAAGTCTTTCTACTAGAGTTAGTAAAGCTAACAACTATCAAAAGACTTTTAAAAATTGTATCTATTTGTCTATTCATAGTGATGCTTTTAGCAAAGAAAGTGCTAATGGTTATTCAGTTCATACAAGTATAGGCGAAACCAAAAGCGACAGAATAGCTGAGATATTTTTAGAAAATATGATTAAAGATTTTCCAGATCATAAACTACGAAAAGATACGTCTGATGGTGATTTAGATAAGGAACATAATTTTTATGTATTGCGTAAAACCATAAGCCCAGCTATATTGATTGAAAACTTCTTTATGACTAATTATAGAGAATGTAAATTATTAATGGATGAAGATTTCCAGGATAAACTTATAAATTGCCATTTTGAAAGTATTAAGTATATATCTTATAATAATATTTAGTGTTGGCTGTTCACCGCAAAAAAGACTAAACAGATTAATAAAGAAATATCCTGAGCTTACTGAAGTATCAATAGATACTATCAAAGTAAGAGATACTATATATATAGAAAACTACGATACAACCGTATTAAGTAGTATAATAAAACACGATACCACGATTATAGTAAATAATGATCGCACTTTTGCCCGTTATTACTACGACACTTTAAGGCAAGAAATTTTCCACGAAATAGAATGTATTGGCGATACTATACACTATTATAAGGAAGTGCCGTACAAGGTCGAAAAGGTCGTGTTTAAGGAACTATCCTGGTGGCAGAAGTATAAGGACATAATAATTATAATATCGTTGCTTATATTGGCTTTAGTTATCCTGAAGAAAGCTGGTAAAATCCTAACATAATATATTTTTTTATAGAGTAAAGGGAACTTTTTTTAAAAGTTTTACCTATGTTTTGTAATTCGTATTATAATTATATTTATATTTACATAAACAAAACAATTAAAAACAAACAAAATGAACTATTCAAAATTTATATTAGAAGTATTAAAGTCAGTGACAGTTAAACCAACTAAAGACGAAATGCAATTTGCTTACATTGTTTATTGCGGATTCAAGGTTACTCCTTTAGAAGCTATAAATATATCACTAGAAAACAAATAAATAATCTAACAAGGGTGTTTAATAGCACCCATAAAAACAAAACAAATGTCAATCAAAACTAAATTTTCAGTAAAAAGATTTGGAGAAGTATTTAATTATATTAATGAAAATATTGACAATATAAAAGACTTAAAACATCTTATTATAATTAAAGTAGATATTTCAGATAATAAATACATTAAAAGAATTATTGAATTAAAACATTTTCCAAACATAAAATTTAAACATGAATTTGATGGTGTTTGGCAATTAAGTAAACTAACTAACAAGGGTGTTTAATAGCACCCTTTTTTTAATAACTAAAAACAAAACAAATGGACTTATTAAGCAAACAGGATTGTATGGACTTAGCACATACTTCGTGCAATTCCTTCTACGATGATAGAAAAGACGAATTTGAAATACTAAAGAACAAGCAAGTGCCTACTAATAAAGATAGTATTATGTTGTTCTATGATACACACTTAACAGCTTTGATCTGTTACAATACATTTAAAACAAAGACAGACGCATCAATGGTATGGCGTGAAGTTTCTTATACTGTTGGTAAATCAAAAAAACAGCGTTTCAATCAGGAATGGATATTAATAATTAATTGTTTAAAAAATAAATAATGACAGTAACTTTTTACATATCAGAACACCAGCAACAAATAAAATTAGATTTTGTTGAGTTGGTAGAAAAACAAAATGCAGAGGCTAAAAAGAACAAAAAAGAGCCTAAAAGCTATTCATCTATATTAGTTGACTATATGGATTATTATGTCAAAAAACACAAAGCCAAATGAACCAAGAAGAACATCATTATATAGTACAGCAGAAATTAATAATTGACGCTTGGCAACGTGAAGAATATTTAATAGAACTAGAACAAAGTTTGCGTTTTATTTTAATTAAGATTAACTGGCATAAAAATATCCTGTTAAAGCAATATATAAAATTAGAATTTAACGAGCTTAGAGGCGTTAAAAATAGCCTTAAAACGTATGTTAATGAACTGGACGAAGTCATAACTGAATTTAAAAAGATTGAAGCACCAGTAGAACGTGCTGAAATGATAAAGAACAAAACAATAGAACTAATTAAAAACTTAAAGAAATGAACATTAAAGAACTGGCCAAAAAGTACGATCTATCTAAGAATGATTTTTGGGAATTAAAAAGGGGTTCACTTACTAAGTGGATTATTACTCACGATGCAGTCGAAAAGATTGCAAATAAAGAAAAAATTATATTTCAATTACCTACTTTATTAAGAAACGATAAAGACAGCGTAGCCTTTTTAGGAACAGCCGTATTAAAAGATAATGAAATATGGGCTACTGGCGAAGCATCGTTAAGTAATTGTAAAGTACCTTATCCTTTTGCTATGGCAGAAAAACGCCTGAAGGATAGACTTACACTTAAATTAATCAATGCGTATGAATACGGTATTTATTCTGATGTTGAAGCGGACCAATTTAAAAAACAGTAATTATGAAGGCAATAAGAAAACAATTAGATATTATTGATGATATAATTATTAATATTGAAATGGCAGAAAAACGCAAAAATTATATTGTAAAATATATAGATAACGAAATAATGTTTGGGCTATTTGGCGAAAAAAAACTAAAAGAAAAACTAAGTATTAAAAATAAAGCACTTAGTTACTGGAAAAGAAGATTAAAAAGAGAAGTAAATAAATTAAACGAACAATTATAAAAACAAACAAAATGGAAAAACAAACACTATACAAAATTGAAGAAACCTACATAGAGCTAATAAGGCAAGTAGAAGATGCTGAAGGCGAAATAACAGACGAAATTAATGAGCAGTTAGAGATCAACGAAACCCAGCTACAAAGTAAATC
>NZAS01000096.1 GCA_002686195.1 Candidatus Pacearchaeota archaeon
GTTTGTTGGGTATTGCCTTATTTCTGGCTTCCTGTAAAATGTCCAAGAGCAATCGAGATACGGAAGGAATTGGGGCTAAGGCCCAAGACAATTTCTCCGTTGCATATGACGGTTGGAAACGTCAAACACTACGGAGAGTTTCAGGAAGACATGGGTACGGCTGAAACGACAAGACTTCGTAAGAAATACGACATGAGAGGCTACATATGTTGGGATTGAGAAAGTACGATCTTCGCAAATTGAATTCCATGACCAAGTATCCGTCTATCCCTACCTATCATGGTATCGGGAACAAAGGATTGCTTACGGATGAAGTTCTTGATCTTCCTGAACATGTCGTATTCACCGAGAAGGTCGATGGAGCCAATAGCCGGGTTATCATAACGCCGGATGGTTTTCTTATTGGAAGCCGGGATGAACTTCTCTATGCTCAAGATGACCTAATCGAGAACCCGATCTTGGGTATCGTTGAATCTTTGAAAGACGTAGCTACTCGTTTGAAAGCTACCGTGACCACTGGCAAGTTCATGGTCTTCTTCTTCGAGACCTATGGAGGCAATACGACCAAGGCTTCCAAACAATATACCAAGCATCGCAATTTGGGTGTTAGGTTGTTCGATATCGCTGGTTTTGATTATGATGCTATGAAAGATTGGGAACTGGAGAAGTTCTCAGGTTGGCGAGATCGTGGCGGTCAGGACTTCTTTTGCGAAGAAGGTCTTAAGTACCATGCGGAATACCACAAACTCGATCTCACTCCTCGTTTGCAAGCTGGTCCTGTTCCTACTGCTCATGCAGATGTATTGGAATGGTTGAAAGCGACTATTGCTACGACTAGATGTAAGATCGATCATGATGCGATGGGTAAACCTGAGGGAGTAGTTGTTCGATCTCCTGATCGTTCTTTCATTGCCAAAATTCGTTACGAAGATTACGAACGTCATTTGAGAAAGGTAAACGATGTGCGACAATCCTAACTGCGAAACTGATCGCTCTCCTTTGTTCTTTAGTGCCAAGCATAGCGACATGCTGTTTCTTAGTATGGGTAGCTTGGATCAAGACGGGTATAATCCTGGAGGATTCAATTGCGGAAGCGGAGATTACTTAAAAGGTATGCTCTGTCTTGATTGCGGAAAGATACAAGGTCAATTTCCAGTTCCGGACCCTTTAGAGGAAGAACTGGAAGAGTAACTGGAGTGCAAAAGGATGGGATATAATAAAGGCTTAGCTACCATAGGCGTATGGATTGGAGTTGGGATGATTTCCTTATCCAATCCGCAGTATGCGTTAATATGTCTGATCGTAGGTTCCGTGGGGTTTGGAGTGCTTTGGTTCAGATGAAAAACCTGAGCATTGGAACGTTGTGCAGGGAACTGGAAATATGCGGTTTGGTTGATGGGTTCTTTCCTCCATTTTCTAGTCTACTAGATCAATGGTTGCGAACTAAGTTACTATCACCGTCTACTCCGTATTATTGCGGCCATGTAATACGTCAAGAGTTTGAGAACTGGCCTCTATGAGGATGCTAGAAATGTTTGGTCGTAGAAAAAACACTGGCGGAGCATTGTCTGACTTCTTTGAAGGACTAGATCGATTAATATGGGGGACGATCATAACGCTTGCCATATGCGTACCACTAGCCATATGGAAGTTGATCGAAATAATCATCTGGGTATGCGAACACACAACCATAGAGATAAAGTAATGGAAACAGGGTTACTAGGACGAGCCGTATCGTTTTATATGCATAGTGGTCCAGCCGCCCAAAGCGAACCACTAAATGGTATTATCCAAGCAGTATACGTAAGAGGCGATGGCTTAAAATTCCTCATTGAAAAAGATGGAGATCTGTACGAGATAGATAGGAAGGATATAATTAAGCTCGCTTCTACCAAACCTAAAGTGGCAGTGGAGTTGAGAGAGGAAGACAAACCGCCCTATCTGGACATGAAGTAAATGTCCGGATACTTCCTGTTGCATTACATTCTGGATATGGTAGAATGACCTCATGAAATACATATCTCCCGAGCAAGTTAAAGATACATATAGCGATGATCTAGAAATCCTCATGAGGGTATTTAATCATCGAGTAGTCGCAGACGAAGTGGGTTGCTGGCGATGGGAAAAGGTATGAGCAAACAGACAGTCATCATCTATGGAGGAGCGTTTGACCCTCCGCATCGAGGCCATGAGGTTTTGATCCGGGCTGCACTTAATTTGCATCCAGTCTGGATCATGCCTTCCTATTTTGACCCCTTCGGCAAAGAAATGACCCATGCCGCCGACAGGTACAACATGTGCCAGTTGATGGCTGATCAGACCGGAGCCCAGGTATCTGCCTTTGAGTTGGTTAACCGTTTGGTCAATGGGACCTACGATATGGTTTGCCAACTCAGGGAAGCTTTTGACTATAACTTCAAGGTTCTGATTGGAATGGACCAAGCTAAATGCATCCATGAATGGCGGCATGCTGACGCCTTGCTTAAGGAAGTTGTCTTTGTTACGGCAGACAGGAAGGGCGAAGATGAGAATGACGACAGATGGTACGAGAGAAGCCCTCATTGTCGTATCCATGTTCCCAACCTTGTAGATATCTCTTCGACTCAAATTCGCAACGAATTGAGAATTGCCAACAGTAAGGTTGGTAAGTGTGTCAATCCTCAGGTATTGCAGTACATCAGAAAGAACCACCTTTACGAGCCTGTCCATGCCTGAGAAAGAATTAATCTGGACTATATCGTCGCTTCGCATTGACCGAAAGGTATTAGCGGAGTCCGTTCCTCTCGATGTTGAGGCTGATAGCAATCCCGATGCTTGGAAATCGGTAAACAAATTCCCGGTTGATTGGAGGATGTGGGGGTATGCCTTTAGCATGAAAGGCGCTGACTATCTTGTTACGCATAACGGACAGTTCCTCAATGAAGCCGGATACTATCCTTGGGTAGTTGTTGAGAAGCTTGAGGGTGGCACTATTATGCCCCGTATAGCTTCAGTGAAAGATCAGACATTCTATGAAGCTGTCCCCGATGGATACGATGGAGAATGGCCCAAGTCTAAGTATGTTAGGATGGATGCCCCACCCGATGAAATCGTCAAACTGTTTGAACGCTTTAGTATCATCATGATGTTTAGCATAAGTTAGGCTACAAATGACAGCAAAAGAATTTCATCAGATCTTAGCCAGCGGTGGCATTCGACTATTTCACCTTCGTCTAACCATCGGAGGCAGATATGAAGAGATGCTGTTTATCCATCATGATAGAACCACTTCCGCATGGCGAACGGATGTAAGACAGTTTCTTGACAAACGGGCTGAACCAGGCATGGACGAAGATGCCAGCGATCTCATATTCAATGAGTTCTTAGTGCATCTTAGAGAGTTAGGATATGTAGAAGCGATGGATGTATGTTCTGATTGCTTCGAAGGTCGAATCCATACGTTAGGGTCATGTATTTGTCATGATCCCGATCATGAGGATCAGAAAGATGGGTTCGGCCATTGGGGGTGGGAGTCGAAAGAGGAAAATAAACAGGAAGACATGTCATGAATTCATATCGAAGACGAAGCTGGTGTTCCTAGATACAAGAAGAACAAGAAAGGCAAGAAATGACTCCTAAATCAATTTCAACAGTAGCAATGTGGATTGCGGTTCTTTGCGTAGTTTTCGCTGCTCCTAAGGCATCTTTTGGATGCGTCCTCGTAGCTGGGATAGTAACTTACAACATATGGAAGAATGATTAGAAAGGAAACGTCATGATTACTGAGTTTATACTCATCGGAGGGTTTTGGTTTTGGGCTCTCATTGCCTTGTTCGTCGTGCTGGAGATAGCATGCATTGAAAACGTGAAGAGCATTGCAAGCTTCTTCTGTTTTCTTGCATTCCTTGCTATACTCGCATTGTTCAGCAGCATTACGCTTGGCGTTATGCTGTCTTTTGTTGCGTCTAACTGGCCATGGGTAATCGTTGGACTTGCAGGTTACCTGATTATCGGTACTGGATGGTCTACCTTCAAATGGAAGAACCTTCTCTACTGGCGAAAAATATCCATCAAGGAAGGTATTGAAAAGGCCAAGAAAAAAGTTGCTGCTAAGAAAAGTGATACTGAACGTGGAATAGGAAGATTCGTCCCTAGAGATGAAAAAACAATATACTCTGATGAGATAAACCAATCTCTCAGCGAATGCGACCATTTCGTTGGAGCAAGCATTAGTGACTACGGCGACAGAGATGGCATCAAGCCTACTGTTGGAACGTATAAGGAAGAGATCTTTGTATGGATTACTTGGTGGCCATTCTCAATGGTATGGTATGCTATACATGATGTGGTCAGAGAGGTAGTTGACTGGATTTATCAAACTATCCGTGCTTGGTATCAAAGAATGTCTGACAAAGCGTTTGCAGATATCGAGGGGCTCCCCGATGAGAACAAAAAAGAAGATGATTATAGATAAGATACTGGCTATCATCTTCGCCGCATTTTTGGTTAGCTGTTCGATGCCCAGATTGGGATCGAACAGTTTGCCATTAGAACAGTCTCCGAAAGAGCCTTCGGAAACTGCCAGTATTACCCCTATCCTGAACGACCAACCATACACTCCGGAATTCATGATTCACTCGATGCCATTGATTTCCAATGCCTCCCAACAAGTAGAAGAGGTATCGAAGCAACTGGAAATAATCAAGGAAGTAGCTGAAGACCTGATTGATATGGTCAATGTTGCTCAGCAGCAGGTAGATAGGGTCGAACAAGATTTGACAAAAGCGTCCACTCCGCCTGTCGTTGAGTTGCCGATTAGTACGGTTGATCCTAGCCAGCCCTTACCTCCCACGCCAGTCCCAATCGAATATCCTCATAAACAACCGGAGTCAAATCAAGAATCGCCTGTGTTGGCGTATCTGACCATCGTTTCTCTGGTAGCATTCGGCGTCTACTTGCCTCTCTTATTGCGTTCTCGATTATCAGGGTTGATTGGAACGATACTCAGCGTTGGTTCGTTCTGGGGTCTTACCGTCCTCGCATTCCTTCAAGGTACAATCGATTTTCTGGCTATTGCAGTCGGAGCATTCTTGGCCTTTGCCATAGGGCTATTTGTATACAAACGACAGAAGGCACTGGATGAATTGTCTTCTGCCCTTCATGTTGTGGATGGAGGGCGATCATACCTTACGGTTGCTGAATTGTTCTCTCCGTCTACGGTCGTTATTGTTGAAGACAGCGTTTCATCCATGAAGGATATGGTCACTGAATACAACGAATCGTTGACCAGTAATTATGGCGAAAGTAATCGAGAGGTTTTGTTCGAGAAACTAAGTGTAGGACCGGGTCCATGATCAGGGGTTTGAAATATGCATGGGTCAGCAGATGGAGATATCAACCGGACTTAAGTAATGTGCCTTATGTATATGACGATTCGGCGTATGAATTGGGATGGATATGGTACAGATGTAAATCATCTTTGTTCAGAAACTTTTGGAGACGATATCCAGTCCTAGAACAACTGTAAGGAGTTAGACATGGCAGTACAATCTCATGCCCAAGCTTTGTTAGAAACCGAGAAGATGCTCAAGGATCTATCGGAGCGTAGATCTACCCTGCAAGATCAGATGCAAGACACGCTCATGCTCGATACGATGGCGTTGATCCTCAAGAATCAGCTTACCATCATGAGGATGAATGATTGAAACCCACATTTCCAGAGATCTATGAATTAAAAACATGGAAGACTTGGGGATACTTCGCCATGGCGCTCTGCGATAAGAACGCCAAATTCCAAAAACTCTTAGCTAACAACGACATCGATACCATCCTTCAATTGTGTGAGAAAAGGATGTCTATCGATCCTCTCGATGCGTTGATGTTCATGTGGGGCTATGCCGATAAGGAGTATAGACACGTAGGGGATATGCTATGAGTGAAGAAATCATCTATGGCAAATCTGAAATGCCGTCTATGCTCGATACCGGATTGGGTTGCCTGAAAGTCAACGGAGCAAGAGGCGTAGTCTATAATTCTCGTAATTTGGGGACAACAGAAGAGCATGTAGCCAGATGGTGTGAATCCAATAATCTTGAATTCATTCTTGCTTTGCAGTGTAAGTGGGATGATAATGATCTCATTGAAAAAGCCAAGACTTATACAAACAAATTAGCGATAGGCAATCTCATCGACGGGGAATGGTTCGGCGGTCCCAACCGGGCCAGGAGATATGCAAAGGCAGCCAGGAAACATAAGATAGAATGGTTTCCTTTGATCACTCATCGATGCATCCTTACAGACCTAAAGAATGGGTGGCTTATACCTATACTGGAGGACTTTACTTGCATTTGTTTTTGTGGGTACATCGTAGCTGGGTATCTGTTTGCAGACGAGAAAGTCCCGCATCAGGACTGGAGACCCAAAGAGTTCATTACAAACGGGCAGGATAGACAAGGATATACGACGATCACAGGGGAGAACTTGAACGAAAAGTATGGAGCTACGGTAGAGTCTTTTACTGAATACGTATCGTCTATGACGATGATATCAGGTGTAGGATGGCAACCAGGGTTGAAGATTGGTACTAGAGTGTATGCTAAGAAACTTGGATTCAAAGGCATCATATCTGGTCTTCCATTTGATCTGAAGGGAACGGATCAAATTGAGGTGAAAGATAAACCCGAACGATACCCTGACGGATGCGGTATCTTCCCATATTAAGAGGAGAAAGAATGACCCCCATTACTTGGACAATATGCGTAACCCCCAATGCCCACCATGGAGGACCTCATCTAGGGCATTTGTGGTATATAGCTCACTGTCGCTACATGTATGAAGAAGTCAAACGTCGCAATGATCAATACGCATTAGGGATTGATTTGAAATGGAATATCTTGTTTGATGCGAACTCTCGCCCTGACAGCGAAGACATGTTTATACACATGCTTAACTGGATGGGCATGCCCCCAGACAAAGTGGATTACCTGAAAGATTGGCAATCATGGCAGAACGTCTATACGGTACAAATGGCTTCGTTTACTCCCTACTTTGTTGAATGGGATTATCTTGGGCGATACTGGCACACTACTCAATTAGATCCTACTGGCTTCCTTTGCAAAGCTATGTATTTTCGTCAACACAATGTGTTTTGGCATATTCGTGGCATGGATCTTAGAGATGAAGGTTGGCGAGAAGAAGGCAATATGAGAGGTATGAATCTTGAACAGCCGGAGTATTGGATGATCCCCCTGCTGATGAGGGGCGATAGTCCGGAAGAGAAGATAGGGGGGAGCGATGGGGCTCCTCCTGAATATGTTTTGTCCGATCTGTGGGATAAGTATGATGCGGAAACTATTCTTCGTACAGCTATGGGCGTATTAAATCTGGATACATGCGGAGATACTGTCGCAGATATGATCAAGCAATTTTATCCGATCAACTCGACCAAGCTTCACTCTCAAGTAATGAGAACAGACCTGATCATTCCTGAAAACTGGAAGAGCATGCTTCCCAAACCAGATGCAGAGGCTAAAATGAAAGCGGAAAGAAAGATAGAAGCTATTAAGGGACTTGCTTAAATGGAACAACCAGCGTCATATTATGATGAAGTGTATTCTCGACCAGTTTCAGACTATACGATTCCTGTAGAAGAGGCACCATGGCTGCCTCTGTGGGAGACAGCCGCTTCTTATGCCATTAAGGGCGGTCCTTGTCATGTCGTAGACATTGGCTGTGGGCCTGGCCATTTTCCAAGCATTTTACTCAAACGATATCCTACATGGACGGAAGAGGGCGGAACTTATACGGGAATAGACTTTAGCTCTAAAGCTATTGGGCTAGGCAAAAAGGTAGCTCTTGGTTTGAAGTGGATATTGCGTGACCTTAATGACGACGAACCCATACCCGATGCTGATCTTTATGTCACTATGGAATTCCTTGAGCATATTCATGAAGACCTTAGAGTTATGAAGAAACTAAAAGCTGGAGCAGAGATATTCCTAACTGTCCCTAACGTAAATGACATCGCTCATGTTCGATATTTCCCTGAGTTGAAAAATGCTGTCAATCGGTATGGTCAATTCATTGATATTGCATATGCCTACCAGATTACTGACGAACATTATGCAATTTCCGGCAAAATCAAAGGCTAAACAGGCTTGCATTGGTGATATCATTCATGGTATAATGTCGCCATGATTGAAGAGTCAATCACCGACGAGGCGATACTTGAAAAAGAACACTTTGAAGGGTTCTTCCCCGAACTGACAGAAGCTGGATACGACTTCTTTATAGCCCCTCCCCTCTTCTCTGGCGGAAGACTCGCACTATGGATCAATTGGAAAGATGAAAAGGCATAAACCCACGATTATTACTGATGGCGGACCATGGGCGATGCATGATATGCCCTGCCCCATTCATAGAGAAGAGCCTGCGGTTCTCAATCTTGGTGATGGCATCTTTCATCCCTCTTGGAAAGCACAACGAGAAGGTTGGATGCTGATCAAGCCTCCTCGCTGGATTAAATGGTTGCTCAAAAAATGCCTTAAAAATAGTATTGGCAAAAGAATAAATTAAAGGTGAATCATGTCATCAGATAACTATATCAAAATCAAAGCGCAGAAAGGCGTCAAACTTGACCTAGATGCCTTCAATAAACTGCAAGAAGGCATGATGGAAGAATTGTGCCTCGACAATAACGACGATGATCCAGAAGAAAGAACAGAATATCCCTTCGCTAGAATGAATAGAGGTAAACTGCAATTATTCGACGGCGGATATGACTCCCTGTGGGAGTGGGGTAAGGAAATTAACATCTTCGGAAACAGTCACCAAGGTATACTCAAAGAATTAGCAGATGCCATGACTGCCGGTAGCGTTTCTATACTCATTTGTCCCGATGGTCAGGATGAAAATTTCTACGAGATCTATCCAGGTAAAGTTAAAAAAGTATTCTGATTGCTTAAATTCAAGAAAGAGGGATGAAATGTTTAAATGGATGAAACCCCAAACGAAGTCTGATCCCGAACCTGAGAAACCGAAAAAGACAGAGAAGGACGTTGACGACAGCGGATACGAATACGCTATACGTGGTTCTATGAGGTTGGAAAGCATATGTACCCTTTCCTGCGGCATGCCAGATCATATTCGTACCGTTCATCGTATATTTATAGAATCTGCTCAAGATAACATATCATTGTTATCTCATGACCTTTCTCTGTATGAAGATGGCATGCTCGTAAGAGAAATGGAACGAGCCGTAAGAGACCGTAATGTTGTAGTAACTGCCGTTCTTTCTAATGATCAAATGAGTGGTAAATTCTTCAAACTTCTCGTACAGTTAGCCGAAGAGTTTCCTTGGAGAGTTGAGGTCTTTAGCTATGACCTTGAAAAACATGATATAGGCTCTCCAGAGTTTTGCGTGGTCGATAGTCGGAGGTTTCGATGGGATCCAAAAAATATTGATGACGAAGGCGAACCTGTCTATGGAACAGCTTGCTGCAATAGCCCCAAAAATGCTACAGAATTGAGGGGTACTGTTGAACATCTTGCTTCAAAAATACGGGATGAAAAGAACAAACCCACCGAACCCGTCACCACGCCTCAAGATGATTAGGATACGAAACAAAAAGACCTACGACGGAGATGGAACCTATGTTGGAAGACCCTCTCCTTTAGGGAACCCATTCACCCACCTGAAAAGAGATACGAAAGCAGAATTCAAGGTAGATACCGTCGAAGAGGCTATTGATGAGTATCGCAAGTGGCTAAGAAACAAAATCTATAATGAACCCGAATCTGAGGCAGCCCAAATGTTTTTTGACCTTGAGGAGTTCTACTATCTGACAGAAGAGTTAACATTGCTCTGCTGGTGCTGGCCAGATCCTTGCCATGCAGATGTAATTGCCGAACTGATACTCGAAAGGTTTGAATCATGAACTCTGGGCTACGAATGAGTCCAAATTATCCCTTCCATTCTCTCCGAACATATGGTACAATGCAGCCAAAGATTAAGGATGAATCATAATGTGCCTTTACCTTGGAAAAATGAAACAGAAAAAATCAAAGCGAAGAAAAGCCTTTAAGGTCCTAAACAAAAGCGGCGACTCCCCCTACCAGTGTACGTCATACTAAAAGCCCGAATGAAACTCGATAAAAAGGATAAATAAATGGACCCAATGACTCTCAATGAAATCCAAACTACCGCCGAATCAGTACGATTTGCTATTGGTGATATACTTAAAAAAGCAACGTCAGATGACTTCAAAGATCGATTCGTCGATGAATTAGCCATCTTGGCACAAATCGATGATATGCTCGAAAGTATTACAGAAGAGTCTGAACCACAATTCAAAGACCCCTATGATGATCAAGAAGGATATACCTTCCTTGGTCGTTTCCAAAATCATGACCTCTACCATGCTGAGTTCGAACAGGAATTGACGATTATCTCACGATTCGGAAATGACCCCGGAGATTATGGCTCAGGAATGGTCTTCGGTTGGCTTGATCCAAAAGAACATCCACAATGCCTGCCCCTGATCGAGGCTCGTAAAAGAGCACAAGGACTCGGACTTAATGTCGAAAAGGATAAGTATCAAAAACTCGGCCCTAACCCAACCTACCCATATTAACCCAATTTTTCGGCAACAATAAAACTTACAAGAAGAACAAAATGCCTGAGTGGGTTGATAGATACAAAAGTAAGCTAAAGGTAGTCATGTTATCTACGCTAATAAACACGGAGATTTAAGGACTGGAATCATCGTTGGATTTGTTGGTAATGGAAATGTTGGTGATCTCATCCAAATCAAAGGACAAAACTCTAACATAACAATCAGACTCAAATACCGACCAGAACGAATCCAGTACCTTGGAATACATACTAAACAAAAACCAAATGGAACTGATTAACCAAAAAAGCCGCTACCCTATGCCGCTTTTCACAAATCGAAACCGTAGAGAACCAAGAATTCCTACAGCGATACTTTAAGGTTAGACTCAAAAATGATCAGGAATAACCCACTTAACCTCATGAGCTTGGCCATTAAACAAGAGATAATGAAATGAGTAATATCAATAAATCAAGATCACAAATACAACAAGATCATAAACAACAACTCAAAGAAGCTTGGAATGCCTGGTTCGCAGATGAACTAGAGCTACACCCAGAAGCTACCTTCCATGAAAAGAAATTGAAACACTGCTACCAAGATGCTTACCATGATGGAGCATTCTATGTTATGAAGAAAATAGATGAACTCAGAGAGAAACTCCTTAATAACCCCACAACCCCTCAGTTGTTCAGAAAAACCCCTCTGCCTGCCACCGAATCAATAAATGAGATGCCACCGAATCAAGATAAATGGATTGATCGTAATGGAAATAAACTCAAACAAGGATCACAAATACTCTATGCTAATAAACATGGCTCACTTAGAATGGGAACCATCGAAGAATTTATAGGAGATAAATTGAAGATCAGAGCCGTAGACTCTAAGAAATGCGTTTACCTCAATTATCGTAAAGATCGTATCATGATACTTGATATGTCAAAATCTCCGGCACCCTAGTAGAAAGGCACAGAATCATGACTATCCAAGATATATTGGATGACCCCGAATTGATGGAAAATAGCTAGAAAAGCTGTTGAAGATATGGCTATCGATAATCGAGATTCTCACTTGTCTATGATGTCCGGGAATGGAATCGTCTGTAGAGAACAAGACGGAACACCCTCAGATGTAATACGACTCTCAACTTTAGTAGCACTGAGAATAGGATTACAAGCTATCGCAAACCATCTACAAGAGGTCTCAGTAGGAGACCCATCCTGACAGGGAAAACTCATAGTGTCCTCCAACAAGAAAAACTCATAGTTCAACTTAAAAAGTAGGAGTGTCGGCGACTTTCTCACACCCACAAATTATTCACTCACTAAAATGAAAAACGAAAAGTTATTCCCATGATTCACATGTTGCCCAACCTTGAAGCGATCCACATATTTCGACTATAGGCTTGAGTATATGCGGGATCCTGGTTCTGAGAGAGATTCTAAACGGTTAACACAATGGAACTTCTGTTAATTTTGTACATCATTTATGAGTGGTTCCCAGATACTTGGGAAACACTTGTTGATTGGTTTGAGGAGATTTTCGGATGAGTGAACAACAACCATGGCCAATATTGAAAGAAGAAGAACGTAAGATATTAAGTGAGGATGAGTTAGCTTGGTACGACGTTTTATGTGACCATGATTCTGGAGAGTTTGAGGTTGATATGATCAATCGATTGGTGAGGATCATTATTGAACAGCAGGGCTCTTTGGATTTGATTGAGGAATTGAAGATCAAATACCAGGAGGCAGATCGAACAACTGGTAACCGGGAATATACAGCATTTGAGGATTTACTTAATGGTTTGGGTATTGGTTCATAAATTGGCTCATAATTAAACTGTACAAATCTATCCGGGATTAGGGGTCCTGAGCCCCTATCTATATAATACATCTTCTTAGACGGGCTCTGAGGGGCTCTGTGAGGTCGTCTGGTCATGATTCTCCATAGGTACTGAGCTATGGAGAATGTTTGATTGCATCATTTTGCCGAAAAATTGGATGAAGTGTCGGATTCTCCATAGGAAAGGTGTTGGTTGATATAATGCGTCATGAAAAGGATCAAAACCTCCATCACAACGCTCCAATGGAGAAAAATGGAGAAAAAGTGGGGTCAGCGGCACTTTGCTGTTGACAGGGGTAAATTGATCTGGTAAATGTGTTGTAATGTCAACTACCGGTTAAAGCCAAAACCCGTCTTTTACGACTCTCGTTGAGGGTTGGGACAGGCAATGGAAGCAACCGAAAGCACGGAGATCTGAACAATGGCTAAGAAGAAAGCTGCCAAGCGGAAAGCCCCGAAACGGAANGCNCCTGCNAAGAAGGGTGCNAAACGAGGNTCGGCAACGGCGACCAAGNCGNAAGCCAAGAAGGCTGAGAAGGCTGATGCTCCCAAGCGTCAGGTTTATTCTCAGGTCTGGAAGAANGNCGAAACTCAGNCTGAGAATGGNGTCAAGGANGGNGTTGANAAGATCCGTCGTTACCATCTCTCGAATGACGAGATTACGTCGTTGCGAGATTTGGCNAAGACGAAGGGCGTCAAATGGGTTTCGCCGTATGCTCTTTCGAGGGCAAACGGGACTTACGCAACGGCAGTGGACGTTTTGTTCGAGTTGGGGGCGAACAAGTTCCATGACGAAGCGACGGTCCTGAAGGCGATCAAGGCTCGTCTCCAGAAGATGGAGACGACTGAGGGCAAGAATGCCTGGGATCAGTTCGAGAAGCGTTCGAATTCTGAAAAGAAGGCGAACAAGCAGGACCCGGCATGGAAGGTCATGCATTCGTTCGAGGTCATGCAGCGTCTTGGTGGGATGCATCCTTACGGACTGCGTTTGGCCCAGACTGGGGCATCGATTGACATCGATGTCAAGAAGCATCCGAAGGACAAGGATACGACGATTCGTCTGTTGCGTTTGAACACGCAGCACAAGATTGCTCGCCCGCACGACATTGAGGCGGTTCTTCGGTCTGTCAAGCCGTTGAACAAAGCTCGTCGTCAGAAGGCTGAGTAAGTTACCCCCTACGGGGGTAAAAAGTTTGATGAGCCCGACGAACGATACCCCTCTGGGTTTTACTCAGGGGGTATCGTTCTTTATATTCTTGCCGAAGTTTTTCTCCATAGTCCAAAAACCTTTTGATATAATGGATCAGATACGAATCCTTAGGGAGTTAAAGGATGGGAAACAAAGCGGTTACGATTGACAAAGTTGAAGCGGTTTCGCCTCTGCGAACCTCAACTGGTTTTCATGAGCTTAATTGGATGTACGGTCATTCTGATCATGTTGGAGAAGAGATCATGGGACCGTGGAAGTCATGGGGTCTTCCTCATGGAGCCGTACAGCTTTGTGCTGGTGCTCAAGGTACTGGCAAAACGAAACTTTGGATGTTGATTTCATCCGAATTCAATAGTTGGTGGCGAGTATTGGTCATTCAACAGGAAATGCCTTTGGGTATGTTCAAAGGTCAATACTTGGAAGATATGGTCACTCGTCCTGACATCTTTCATATTTTGTCAGATCCCTTAACGGAAGATCCTGACTTGGATCATCATATTGATGAAATCATTCGAATTCAGCCGCAACTTGTTGTTGTTGATTCGGTTAGCATGTATGAGAACATGCAAATCAAGAAAAATGCTCAACGAGTTGCGAAAGCATATCAACATGCGGCAAGTATGACGAATGCCCATATCGTATTGATTGGTCATTTGACTTCAAATGGTGATACGGCTGGAAGCCGAGTATTGCCGCATTTGGTAGACATTGAGACGAAATTACAGCGTAACAAAGAAAATCCTGAGATCATTGAATTTGCGGTTGGTACAAAGAACCGTCTTGGTCCCTCTGGTCGAACGGTGTTGATGGAGCATAACGCCAAGACCATGAAGATTTTGAGCCGCCAATTCTTAGAGGACGCTGTTTATCAACATGATCGAGACATGAAACCTGTTGAAAAGGGTACATGGATGTATTATGATGGGGATGGAAACCTGTTGCCTGAGTATTTGGGTACTCAGGCGGAGCCTGACATTGTTCAGGGTCCTAAGGAATGTTGGACCTTCTGGTCTACTCCCAGCCCGGCAGCCCCGACAGCCCCGACAGCACCGAAGAAAAAGGGATGGCGATTTTTCCCATGAGTTCTATCCCCCTACGGGGGATAGAAAAAAGGAGACACCGAAATGAATGCCAAGGTTGTAATCTTCTCTGCTTTTTTATTGGTTGTATCAATCGTTGTCATTCATTTGGCATATGAGAAGAGATACCAAGATGCTCTTGCAGAAATGAAAGCAGAGACAAAACAGGTTTACACCGTTCAGGACAAAGACATGGCATTGGAGATGATTCGCAAGGAGCATGTCAAGACGATGCTTCGGGCATATTCTGCGGGGATGAAAGATGGGGCTGGACAAGCGAATGGAGGTTTGGTAAAATATACCCCCAAACCCAGGTTAGACCCGCCTGACTTTAAACCTGACCTGGAACAAGAAAAACCCAAGTAGGGTATTTCGTGCAAACTCGTTGATCCGGTCAGGCGGGCATTTTTTCTCCATAGTGTTTAGGGTCTTGATATAATGGGGACTGCCAAGCCAGTTCCTTACCTGACTCAAACAAGGTTTGGCGAAAAACTTGAGCTAGAGCGGCCACGCAAGTCAGGTGAGGAATTTTATAGAAAATACTTGACTTCATTGCAGGAGTTTGGTAAAAGATACGATAAGTAATAGGAACGCCTCAAGTTTTGGGGCGAAAGTGAGACACCGAGATGGAAATGATTATTAGAGCAGCCCGCTTTATAAAAGCTACAACGGATAATACCCGTTGGAGCTTGGGGTCTGTCTCTACGTAACACCCGGAAAAGGGAAATGAGACGGACCCCGAAGCGAAGGCTTTGGGGTTTTTTTATTGCCGAAAATATGATCCACCGTGGCAGATGGGTAATGCAACTGGCTGTTAACCAGTGGGACTTGTCCCAATGTAGGTTCGAATCCTACCGGTGGAGTTAAAAGAAGGACCTGTGGCAGAACCTGGTATGCTCCTCCCTTTTAAGGAGACTAATGAGAGTTCGAATCTCTTCGGGTCCACTTTGAACATCTGACTTCGGTCGGAACTTTGACAAGTAAAAATTCTCCATAGCGTCGTGAGACGTGATATAATGGCCTGTCGTCCATCGAAAAGGGACGTAACTTAGAGCCTCAGCGGCGTAACGGCTGCCCGAATAGTAGGCTCTTCATATCTGGTAGGTAAAGCCAGATGCGATGTTGACAATGTAGTCAGCAGATGGTACATTGGTCGTAAAGGAGACAACCATGTCAACGCAGATCCTGGAATATGTCAAGAACCGTAAGGGCCAGCGAGTTGGCGTTTTCGTCGCTGCTGTTCAGGCAGACGGAAATGTTCAGATCGGATGGTCGAAATGTCATGGAACCAAAGACAAATGGAACCGTGAGCGAGGGATTGAGATTGCCTCTCGTCGAGCGAAGAGCGGGACTAACATATCGATACCCGAGCCTTTGAACGGAAAGATCGATGATTTCGTTGAGCGTGCTCGGCGATATTTCAAAGATCGGGATATCGTCATCACCTTCATCAAGAAGAGTCGGATGATCAAAGCTCCTCTTCCCGCATCCTACTGATGTCTGTGATCCTGTCACCTTTCTCGGTCTCGTAGTTCAGCCAGGTAGAACATCTGGGTCTATAGCTTAGTGGAAAAGCTGCTGGCTTTTAACCAGTAGACCGAGGTTCGATTCCTCGTGGACTCATTGAAGGATTTCTCCTAGAGTATCCGAATATATACTATATACTCTAGGAGACTTTCAAATGAATCCAAAAGCACTGGGAGAAAAAGGCGAAAAGATTACCATCGGCGAACTAGCCAAACTAGACATAGAGGTAGCTATTCCTCTTAGCGATAATCTTCCCTGGGACCTCATTCTTGTATGGGGATCCGGGTTGCACAAGATCCAGGTTAAATCCAGCAAGCTTACCACTGCTGGGTGCAGTAACTCGATAACCTTTGATTTAACTTCAAATAATTGGTATAAGAAAACAACCAAGAAGTACACCGCCAAAGAGGTTGATGCAATAGTCCTATGCGACTATCAGCATATCTACATTCTTGGCCCCAAAGATTTTGCAGGACGAAGAACGTTTACTATCAGATATGAAGCATCCAAGAACAAACAATCCAAAGGGTGCAACTTCGCTTCCGATTACCTGGTAACCGAAGAGAGGTTGAGCAAACTTTGGCCATAATACCACCGTAGCTCAATTGGTAGAGCATCGGATTCCAAATCCGGCGGTTTCGGGTTCGACTCCTGACGGTGGTGCTTTATGCACTCGTAGCTCAGTCTGGACAGAGCAATTGCCTTCGAAGCAAAAGGTCGTAGGTTCGAATCCTACCGGGTGTACTTTGCCAATGTTTTCCTGGACAACCTTACTCAGACGAAGGTGGAAAACAGTGCCTTCCCTCGAACGGGAGGGCGGTTGGGGTCTGACATGTTTGTCCCATGCCGACTGGCGTTATAGATTTTCCATTGCTGCCAAAATTCTGATATAATGGTAGTATGAACCTCTCAGACGATCAAATCAAAGAAGTAAACGGTACTGCTCGCAACTCAAGTCGTTTCGTTGAGCAAGCAGTCATTCCGAAACTCGTCGAGGAGATGGCAAAGCCTGATTGGCGGATCCTCGATTATGGATCCGGACCCAAAGCTTTGCATGTCCATCGTCTGCGAGATCTTGGATTCAATGTCACCGCACACGACTTCGGCAACAATATTACCACCGAACACGATCCTGAAGCACTGACTCGAACGTATGATTTAGTTTATGCTTCGAATGTCATTAATGTTCAGATCTCTCATGAGATGTTAAGATCTACGCTCGTCGAGATCTCAACTCTTTTGGATCTTGGTGGGGTCTTCTTGTTCAACCTGCCTAAGGAGCCTCAGAAGATTGATTTTGACATTCAGGATCTGGTATTGACGTTATCAGAGATCTTCGGCGATAACATCGATTACAGGAAGAGGAATTCGTCTTGGATCTTTACGATAAAGAAGGGGACGTGATGGAATTCGTTGGCGAGAAAAACATGACGGAGATGGGATCTCCTCCCATGGATCCTCCATGCAAATGCGGATCCTCATTGCCTCATGACTCCAGTACCCATCAGTGTGATCAAGAGTTATTCAAACCTTGCCCACACTGTGGTAGTCGTTTGTTATACTGGGGACATCATGACTCCGACTGTTTTGCAGTTGAGTGTCATAATTGTGGATGTGTTGGACCTCGAATCAGTTACGAAAGTGCTGAGAGGTTAGGGCTTCCTGTCGAGATCCGGTATGATGAGCTTGCAGATCTTGACGGCAAGTTACTTGATTTTGCGATTGAGGCGTGGAATCAAAGAGAGCACCAGTAGCTCAATTGGACAGAGCATGACACTACGAATGTCAAGGGTCCAGGTTCGAGTCCTGGTTGGTGTATTATGTTAATAGTTTCCGAAGTACCATCTCCTCCCACATGTGAACTTTGTGGATCCCAAGACACACGACATGTTGCAGATCTTGAAGACGGGATCTTGCAGAATTGTTGGTGGAGATGTATATCATGTCAGATGGAATATGGCATTGACCCGGATCCCAAAAAAACGTATATGGATCCTCGAACTGGAAAATGGGTTGTCACATTATCATTTCGTCGAAAGTTGTAAGTCCTTATACCGCCTATAGTTTAATTGGCAAAACCTCACTTTTATAAAGTGAAAAAACGCATGCCTGATTAGCGTGTATTCCTGGTTCGAGTCCAGGTAGGCGGATTCTCCATAGCCAAAATTCGGCTGATATAATGAACCCATGAAGATCCAAACGATGTCAATTGTTGTCGGTACTGAAGCATGTAATGCGAAGTGTCCTTTCTGCGTTGCAGGCATGACTCCCAGTCATCTGGAGTCAAACAAAAAAGATCCTGAGATCAATGATCGCAACCTTGACAAGGCTTTGCGTTTTGCCCAGATCGGTGGAGCTTCCACGATCCTGTTGACAGGCAAGGGCGAACCTACTCTGTATCCCAAGCAGATCAAGCATTACCTTACTGCTATCGATGGATACGATTTCCCGTTCATCGAACTCCAGACGAATGGGATCCGGATCGCTGAAGAACTGAGATGGTCAGGAGATCTCCAGGACTGGTATGACCTCTGTCTGACAACGATCATGCTTTCGGTTGTAGGAGTAGATCCTGCACTGAATGCCCAGATCTATCGAGATCCTTACCCAGATCTCGCCGAACAAGTCAAAGATCTTCACAAGATGAAATTCATGGTCCGCCTTTGCGTCGTCGGGATCAAAGGCGGAGTTGACAGCGTTTACAAGCTCGAAGAGCTTCTCGAATGGTGCCGAGTTAACAAGGTGGAGCAAGTTACCTGGCGACCGGCAACTGATACTGATTCAGGAACCAGGGATTTTGCAATAAACCAATGGATCGCCAACAATTATATCGGCGATCAAGCTGAAGCCGAGATCCGAGAGTTTGTCGAGGAATGGGGCATCCCGCTTCGTCCTTTGGCTCATGGATCCATGATCTATGAAATTGACAGACAAAACATTTGCATTGCCAACTGCCTGACGACAGATCCCAATAGCGAGGATCTCCGGCAGATTATCTTCTGGCCGTCCGGGCGTATTACGCATGATTGGCAACATGAAGGTGCAATTCTCTTGTAATCGTCGAAGATGACGATACAATGTGTATATGGGGCTATAGCTCAATTTGGGAGAGCACATGCTTTGCAAGCATGAGGTTACCGGTTCGAGGCCGGTTGGCTCCACTTGTCCGATTTCATTACTGCTGATAAGGCGGGAATTCGCTGGTAAGGCGGAGTTGAAGTCGGGCTGTTAGGTCCTGTGGTGTAGAGGCAACATTACCTGGTTGTCAACCAGGAGAACGAGGGTTCGAGTCCCTTCAGGATCGCTTTAATATTACGTATGGTAGGCTCCTGAGGTGTTACGGTAGCACGTCGGACTGTCGATCCGAAAGCCGGGGTTCAACTCCCCGTAGGGGCGTTTGAAATAAAAACGGTGTACAAATGGTATACGCAAGACAGTAGGGCAAATAATATGGGGCAGTAGCTCAATGGGAGAGCATCTCGTTCGCAACGAGAAGGTTGAGGGTTCGAGTCCCTTCTGCTCCACTTGGTGTACGCAAGTAGTACTGGTATAATGGGGCCATAGCTCAGTTGGGAGAGCGTCTCACTGGCAGTGAGAAAGTCGCTGGTTCGAGTCCAGTTGGCTCCACTTGTTACACCTACCATACAGAGTTATACTCTGGGTAGGATGTACTCCTGGATCGTTTCGGCGATCCTAGTTTGGCTTGTAGCTCAGCGGCAGAGCGGAGCCCTGATAAGGCTTGTCATGCGGTGGTTCGAGTCCACTCAGGCCAATTGAATATTTTTGCAGGATAATTTGAAGACCACTCGTATAAGAAGGGAGTGGTTTATACAAGGATTCCTGTAATGAATACAAAGCAAAAGGGAGATATTTCTGTTGCCAATATATTGGCTAGTATTTTAGAATACGATATTCCAGTTTGTGTGCCATGGGGAGATTGCCAACCATACGATTTGATCGTAGATATGAATGGCGAATTGCTAAAAATACAATGTAAGACTGGGAGATTGTCTCAAGAATGTTTACGTTTTCCGGTCCATTCTATAACAACAAAAAATGGCAAGCCGATACATCGTTCGTACAAAAAGTGTGAAGTAGATTTCTTTATGATTTATTTCCCTGATAATGGAAAGGTATATTGCATACCTCATAGGCAGGTGGGTAAGGATAGTGTTTTTCTTAGGTTGCACAAACCCAAGAACAACCAGCAAAAGAAAGTAAAAATGGCACAAGACTTTGAGTTTAATGGAACATTCAAATGAACACATGGCAATATTGCAGTAATCTTGCAGGATGGGTCGCCATTTCTGTAAGTTTTGCAGCTTGGTTAGCGGTACACGCTCCAGGCAAGGTTCGTCTGTGTTGTTAAGCCTCCGTAGCTCAATTGGCAGAGCTTTCCGCTCTTAAACAGAGGGGAGGATTAAGACCTTTCTTGGTTGAAGGTGAGGGTATGACTAAAGACCCTCAAAAACGAAAAGCTCATAACAGAACGTATTACCTGAAGAACAAGAAGAAGTACACAGATTACCGCAATGCTCGTCGAAAAGAAATCACTCAGTGGTATATTAACTACAAGAGCAAACAGATCTGCTCAATATGCGGTGAAGATCATCCTGCGTGTATCGAGTTCCATCACAGAGATCCATCATTAAAAGATCTTGATGTCTCAGTCGCAGTTGCGAGGTCATGGAGCATCAAACGTATCTTGAAAGAGATCGAGAAATGTGATGTAGTTTGTTCGAATTGTCATTCAAAAATCCATTGGAATGAAAGACTCTCTAACTCAATAGGCAGAGTACCTGACTCTTAATCAGGCGGTTCTGGGTTCGATTCCCAGGGGGGTCATTTGCAGGTTCGAGCCCAGGTGGGGGCATTAATTTCTTGAGATTTTCTCCATAATCGTCAATCGCATGATATAATGCGGCGAATAAGGAGATATTCCCATGACGCAGTCAGCAGCAGACAGAGCCGCAGCAGCCAAGCCCAAACGAGCACCTGCCAAGAAAAAGCCTTGGGCGGAGACGCTGAAACTCAGCGGCATCATGGTTTATGGCGACTACACTGAACTGGAAGAAGCCTTTCAGTCAGCGGTATTCGGTATGGGCTTTACTTGGGAAAGCGGCAGCACGAAAGTCGCTACGCTCACAGATACCCAGAAGCTCCTTGTTGATGTTCTTGGCAAGAAGCTTCGTGTCGTTGCCGTATCGACTTCCAACAGAGACCAAAGGTTCAACAATTTCCGAGACTATGATCTTGGTAGCCAGTGGACAAAGGTTATGGACCTGGTCGAAAATCCCAGGTTCACGTTGGGGGATCAGAATGCCAAGTTTGATGACAAGGGCGGACTGCAAGTCGGATGCGTTCATGTCGATGCCAAGATGATCAAACTCATTGCCCAGATTTCAGCAGGCGAAGACGTCAAAAAGTGACGATTACCCAAGTATAATACTTCCTTTCAACGACTATGTCGAAAGGAAGCTACAATGGGTAAGGGAATCTCAGCGTTGGTAGGTGGAGGCATAGCTGGTCTCATCGTTTTTGTCATTGTAATGGTCATCTTCGCCCCGATCTTCTCGATCTGGGCAGTCAACTTACTATTCGGAACTCAGATCCCAGTTACATTTTGGACCTGGTTATCTGCGTTGTGGATTACTCATATAGTTCATGGCAGTTCGAGTAGCAGTTCTTAACGCCAGGTAACTCAATTTAATTGGTAGAGTGCCGGAGTGAAATCCCGGTCGTTACAGGTTCGAGCCCTGTCCTGGCGGCTTTCGTTATCGGCTAGGTAGCTCAGTTGGTAGAGCGAAATAAATAAAGGAGTTCTACGCTACATGTTTAAGTGTAGGTATGAAAGGAAACTATCATGCCTACATGTAATAACTGTGGTGACTCATTCCCATGCCGAATGGTCTACCAGGGAAAACTCCGTAACTTTCAGCGTCGTAAATATTGCCTGGTTTGTTCCCCGTTTGGGAGCGGGAATACCAGGAAACTCGAAGAACCTCAACCATCTCAAGAAGAGCGGCGTCAAAAAGATGCTGCAAAATACAAGAAGTGGCAAAGGAAAGCTCGCAAAGAACGTAAAGCAGCATTGATAGAAATGCTTGGCGGAGAGTGTGAGATATGCAGATATGACAAATGCCATGCAGCATTGGAGTTTCACCACAAGGACCCTGCAACCAAGAAGTTCAACATATCCATCTATGGATTATGCCGTAAGTGGGAAACCTTGGTAATAGAAGCTAAAAAATGTAGTCTACTGTGTTGCAGATGTCATAGAGAGTTAGAAAATGGAGGCTAGGTAGCTCAGTCTGGTAGTAGCACCTGTTTGAAGTACAGGGTGTCGTCGGTTCAAATCCGACCCTAGCCATTTGAAAATGCGGGTGTCAGCAGTTCAAGTCTGCTTCTAGCCACTTGTCTTTTTATTGCCACCGTAGCTCAATTTGGTAGAGCAGCGCTTTTGTAAAGCGCAGGTTAGGAGTTCGATTCTCCTCGGTGGCTTTTTTGCCACCTTAGCTCAGTTGGAAGAGCGGCTCACTCGTAATGAGCAGGTCGCCGGTTCGGACCCGGCAGGTGGCCCTTTTCTTCCCGAGATCCCTGGGGGGCAGCACGGTCTCCAAAGCCGAGCGTTGCGGGTTCGATTCCTGTCGGGTTGGCCATGCCGCCGTAGTTCAGTGGTAGAACGCTGTCTTGGTAAGACAGAAGTCGTGAGTTCGAATCTCACCGGTGGCTTTATGACAAAGACAATAGGACAACTCGTCGAAGAGGGATCCTGGCTCAAATGGATCCAAGATGGAGATAAGAAGATCTTGAGCACTGATCCTGATTTTGTTGCCTGGTTCGAGAAATGGAAGAACCATGACAAGAGTGCGGCGAAAATGTCTTTGGTCTATGAAAGATCTTCTCCATAGCCGAGAATTTTATGATATAATGGCCTCATGAACGCAATCGATACAATTGGAGATCTCATAGACAACGTTGATTTGATGGGCAACATCAGTATCGAGCCTGTCTGGGATACGTTGGAAAACGAGTCGCCGACCTGGAAGTTCGAAGACGGATCACAGATGAGATATCTCGCTCAATCCAAGATGTTTCTGGTAATGGATAATGAAGACAACTTTTCCTACTACGAATGGAGCGAGTTGAAAACCTGGGGCGAAGAAGACTTGCCTACTGAGGTTGATGTTCCGAGTAATCTTCAGTAAAATGCCTTGACAAAAGCCTGAAGATCTGTTAAACTATTGACGTTGATGCGGGGTAGAACAGCTAGGTAGCTCGCTAGGCTCATAACCTGGAGGTCACAGGTTCGAATCCTGTCCCCGCTATTTGCTCGTCTGCGGTAGCTTTTTGGATCCTCTGACGGGCGAGTAGGGTCAATAGACCGAAAGGTCCCAAACAGGGTGCTCAACTTTGTGTCTGTTCGCTACTGTATACAAGGTTGGCGTAATAACTTTGAAGCCTTAGGCCCAGGTGGAGTTCCCTGATTTTTCCATAACCCAAATTTGCCTTGATATAATCATGTCATGAGCGAAAACCAAGATCATCTCGAAGAAGAAAACGACTACACCGACATCCCACTTCATTTATGTACTGTTCTTGATTATGACATCCTTACCATCTCTGATCCAGTATTCATTGATGAACAAGGTTTGGACACCTTGGTTCAACTTGTCTTTGCTGATCAAGAGGGTGGCCAAACGACAATTCATCTGACTGAAGCTGAGTCTGGAGCTTTGTGCATCAACATGATGAGACTCCATGCTGAAGTTCTGGATGACGACAATCCCAAGAAGGAAGTAATGATCAACTTCTTGGATGAGCACTTCACTGTTTAATACCCTTGCCCCCACCGTGGGAATGCGGCATTTGGACTTCTAATCCAGCTTGGGGGGTTCGACTCCCTCTGGGGGTATTTTGAAGACGTATCCCCTCGCTTTCCTAAAGCGGTGAAAGGGTAATTGGACACATGCAGGTTCGACTCCTGTCGTCTTCACTTCAAACCTGAAATAAAATAAAGGATACGGAGTTTCTGATACGGCTATCAGGAAATGGGCCAAATCATACGAATTGATTTAAGTTCGAATCTTGCCAGGGGCATTGCATATCTGGTATAATACTGCCAAGGAAAGAGAAGATCAGATAGTCACTTTCATGGAGGATTTGACTACTCGACCATGGAAAGTATGACGCTAACTCCATGGTTAATTGAGGAGAACCAAGTGGACGGTTTTCTTACAGTCCTGGTTCCCGCTGCATTACTGTTGGTAGCAACTATTAGTTTCGTTTTTTTGGTCAAAAAACTCTGTATGCCTTGCAACAATTGGAAGATCAAAGCATGGCTCTCCGTAGTCGTCTTTGTTTCTTCTGTCGTTTCGGGCGTCTGGGTAATGACCAATCTCATCAATTCAAAAGATGCATATGTCCATCAAGCTTCTCCATAGTGCCTAACCCCTCTGTATAATAAGTCATAAGGAAAGGAATTTCTTATGGCTAAAGGTTCAAGAGGTAAGAAGGCGTGTCCGGAATGTCAAATGTTAGTTGGCGTCCGGACTTCTCTCTGTCCCGGTTGCGAGCATGAGTTTGTCGCCGGAGCAAAGGATCGCAAAAAGGCGGAGTCCAATAAGAAGTCAGCAGGTAAGGGTAAGAAGTATTGCCCAGACTGCGATGAGATTATTGGGGCTGCCAGTCGAGCTTGTCCTCATTGCGGGTTCAAGTTCGCCAAGGCGGACAAGCCAAAGATCACGGCACCGAAACCCGCAAAGGAAGCACCCGATCCGGAACCTGTTGAGGATGAAGTTATTCCTCAAGAACCTCCGATCTGTGCGACCCCATCTCTTACTCGGCTCGCTGCAATCTTGATGGATAAAGAGGCGAACAAAGAACGCCTGAATCATATTGCAGTCCCTGCGGGGCATTGCCCTGTCACCGTTTCAAAAGAAGTCGTCGAAAATCCGACGAAAGAAGCAGTCGTCGAATGGGCTAACAAAGTAATCGACCACGGTTTAGACAACACCGAATCGTTCTATTGCTGCTCGGCGATCCAGTATTGGGCAGGCCATTTCTGGGATCGTTTTGATGGATCCGAGACCGGCAAAACGGTCGTGCGTTGGATATCCGAAGAATTCGATCCCCAGTTCAACAACGACTGGACTGAGGATGTTGATGCACCGGAAGAAGAGGAAGAAGTGGCAGCCTGAGTGCCGTTACTGAGAATATTCTTGGTAATAAGGTATTGAAATCTGCTTACGATAATCTAACATATAATCAAATACGGAGGCTTGTCCTGAAGGCAGTTTATAGGAGAATCCATGTGCAATTACGGCATCAGTTTATACAAGAAGCAGGGAAGCGGCTCAGCCATTTGCCCCCAGAAGCAAGGAAAAGAACCCTACAAATCATCTGCGATGATCTCAAGGATATCATAGATCCCTGGAGAGAACTGCGAGAGGAGCCCATAGCTCCGCCTGCAATAAGCATTGATGATTTAATAGCTTTAGAACAAATAGCTAGAGGGATTGAACCAGATCCGGAACCGGAACCTGAGGAGTCTCCCCAATTTGATTGGGGTCGGGAAGCTCTTCATGAGGCTATCTGGAATGATGATATTCCTGCGGTACAGAAATTGGCTGAAGATGGGGCGGACCTGGAGGTTAAAGACAATGCGGGTCGCACCCCTTATCAACTAGCCCTGATGTTAAACAACCCCAAGGTTATTGCCATACTTAAGCGGGCAATAAAATCTCCATAGTTGACAGATTTCTGATATAATCTGTCCATGCTGAAGATCTCTCAAGAACGCATCGAAGAGCTTTGTCTCCAGTTCATGGCGGACCCAGCCAAGATCGGTGGATCTATTAATTGGTTCACACAAGAGGTCCAAGAGTACTTCAACGTTGACCTCAATTCTGAGGAGACTTTTGACGATCATCCCAGATGGAGGTCAAAGGTTTATCGTGCTCTTCAGTCTTTGGTTAAGAGGAAATTGGTGCAAAGAGAAAGAGTATATGGCGGAACCGGTTTCCTTAGACCGGGTTGGTACTTCGTGTATGATCTTCATAAGGACTCGTAACTCAGTGGTCAGAGTAGGGTGCTCATAACACCTCGGTCCTCGGTTCGAATCCGAGCGGGTCCATTTCCATTGCCGAGAATTTTCTGATATAATGTTATCATGAAGGCCCGCAAAAGATCCAATTCGTGTCCCATAGAACATGAGAGGACACCGATGAAAACCGTAATCGTCGATCAGATCGGCGAGGAAAGGCCCCTTTGAGGCGAACCCTGATTGGAGCCCTCGAAAAACGACTGTACATAAAGCAAAAGATGGGTATAATGAGGACCCTCAAAAAGAGAAGAGGAAGAAGATGAATACTCACCAAAAGATGTTAGACAGACGGATGAATATGCCGTCTGTTCTTACTCTGCCTACGGAGAGACAGCAAATCATTCGTCAAATCCTTGTCGAAGAATACAAGGTCATTGATAACAAAGCCTTTCACTCTCCAACTGGTCGTCATAAGGTCAGTATGATGGAAATCCCTGGAGACATAGCAGACAGGGAAGCTTCGTGGAATTCATGGTTGGCTAACCACGCTCTCGAAGGAGATAGGTTATCACCCACAGAATACCCAGCCCTTTCAAAAGAAGATGAGAAATCTCTCTTCTTAAGGTTTAACCTCTGCCGATGGCATGTTGCTCGCATTCGCAAACAAATGCTTCGCCGACCTATGCATATGGTTATGGCTGAAGAGATTTTGGATTGGTACGACAGGTCAAAAGAATTGGAGAATGCAGCGTGTGTCTGTAATTATGGTTTGGTATTTGCCGTGCTCAAACGTAAATTTCCAAGGACTCCTCCCGGTATTGGTGACGAACTCTTTGCCACCGGTCTCGATAGGGTTCGAAATGCAGTCATTTGTTTCGACATAGCCAGAGGTTTTAAGTTCTCTACCTATGGATGGAGAGCAGTGCAGAAGGGCATTTCTCGGGACCTTATAAAGTACAATAAATGTCACAGTCGTTTTACGAACAATTTCGATCCCAACCTTGAAAGAGGCGTGATGGATGCGAGTATTGAGATTCAAGAAGACTTGGATTACATGCATTTTGTAATGGAGCATAACTCCGCCGACTTGTCCGATATGGAACAGCGGGTTATTGATATGAGGTTTGGACTTTCTACAAATGATCGACCCATGACTTTGAAAGAGGTTGGAGCTATTGTCAGACTCACCAAAGAACGTGTCCGCCAGATTCAAAACCAAGCTTTGGAGAAAATGCATGCGCAATTCTAATCATATCTTGGTTCTCATTGCACTGGACAAGTACCGATCCGACCTGTTGGGCAACGTTTTTCCTTACGATGGAATCGTTGTTGCCGAATCGTTCTGTGGGGACAGGGAAGTTACCAACGGATTGATTGGCAGCCTCAACGGAGAGAACGAACATTTTCAACACCCAAAACCCAAAAACTGGGTAGTCGTTCGAGTCCATAAAGATGATGCTGTCCATATCGAAAGCACCATCATCAAGTTCCATAAGGGTTTTGTACTCGAATATGGCACCAAGAAAAAGACGATGCGATGCATTAAGTCCCGTCTGGAAGACCCTTTACATGCCTATCGTTAATTTCCATAGCTGATTAAACCTTTGATATAATAGGTCATGAACGGAAATGACCAAGTCGTGTTGAACGTTGTCGGCGGAGCCGTCGCCCTTGGCTGTTTTGTATGGGGCTTCAAATGGCTTAACGCTCCCGATGACGGTGATCCTGACAACGAATCTACTTGGGGATGGGGCGGAGCCTGTTGGGTTTTCGCTGCCCTCGTCGTGTTCTCCGTCTGGGCGATGGGCTTGCCGGAAGGCAAGAATCCCATTGACTATGGCGTTGACGCTCCGCAAATGACAGGAGTATTATGTCTTGCGTTTGCAGCTTCAATGATTTATCGTGCAATCTTTACTAAGACTGGCTACCTCTTGGTTGCTGGTGCGTTTGGATTGCTGGTTGGCTTCTGGTTTGCATTCATGTAGGATAAGTCATGTTTGCTTTCGTTGGTGCAATCATCGGTTTGATCGGCTGCATCTTTCTCTGGTGCAGTGATCATCATGCCGCTGCCGCATGGTTCGGATTTGCCTGCTGCTTGGTTGGTATCTGTTCCGATATCATTTTCCCCTTTCAACCTACTATCTCTTTGCCCTTGACCGGGCAAGCTGTTTTCTTCCTCTTCATTTATATGTTCATGTTGGTAGATCAAGGTCAAGGTAAATACTTTGTAGCTTTGTTATTGTTTACCTTTGGTATCCCGACGCTTGGGATTGGAATCCAAACGAAAGTAGGATTGACTGCTGTCATTGGAATGATGCTTATCGGGGCTGGTATCTATTGTTGGCCTTGACGGGAAACTCCATAGTTGATATCTTCTCTGATATAATTCGGCAACAGGAAAGGAATGCCTCGATGAAAAAAGCACTTGGCATCGTATGCTACAAAGGTCCATCATTGATCGACAACGAACCGATTGTGGCAATCGCCACTGGCATCGGTCGCAAGTCAAAGAATGAAAAAACGGGCGATATGATTCAGATATGGATCATTCGTTCAGATACCGATCCCATCACCGCTCATGTTGAGGGTGACGATGTTTCGGTATGCGGTGACTGCAAACACCGAGTCATGGGCAGTTGTTACGTCAATCTGATTCATGGTCCCCGCCAAGTCTACTTGGCTTATAGGGCGGGAAGCTATGAAGATGCAAAACCCGAACACCTTGAATACTTTCGGGATCGTTTCTTACGGATCGGAGCTTATGGCGATCCGGCTGCCGTTCCTACGTTTATATGGGAAACGCTTTGCGGCGTTGCCAAGCACTGGACCGGCTACACCCATCAATGGAAAGACCGTCATATCGACCCGGAGCTTCGCAAGTATTGCATGGCGTCATGCGATACGGAAGTTGAGGTAAGGGAAGCACTGGCGGCAAGTTGGACACCGTTTTATGCTCGCCAAGCTCATGCACCGATTCCGGCTGGCGGATTCGTTTGCCCGGCAAGTAAAGAGGCAGGCAAACGTCTTACTTGCGAACAATGCCGAGCTTGTAGGGGCGGCGAACACAATGGTATAAAGGGTTATCCGGTTATCATTGTTCATGGAGCACCTGTGAGACAGGCTATTTTCCGTAAACATATTACCCGATATATCAAGTTGGGTGTTCGCCGAGAAAATCGGCGTAAGCGAAAGGAATTGGTAGCGGCATGAGAATCATTGAAACCATTAGGTTTGACAAACCTGAACAAGCGGTGTTCCACCGTTGTCGTCGATGGTTATCTCTTGCCGAAAGTCTTGAGCTTTCAGAAGATGAGTACAAACATGCGACTCGTATCGTCAACGAACCGTCTGGACTTGTCAAGGATCGACTGAAAGAAAGTCGAGACGTGTGGGAAAAGATTCGTCAAGTTGCTGTCACCCGTATAGATGAAATGAACATTCAGCTTCACATCCTTCCAGAATTGTCGGAAGGTATCATCATGCGTCCCAAACAGTTGGCGGAAACCATTATTCAATGCTCTGAAGATGCCATCAAAGACATTGATTTGTTGCTGATGATTTTGTCAGTAGCTATTTCATCCATGGTGGACATGCCGAGAAACGATGGATATGAATTTGACCACGAAGGAAACGAAATCGATGGCAAAGGTCCGATTGCCTATGCTGACGATGTCGCTATTATGAGATGATCAGGGACCATTAGTACAAGGAACGCAAGTCATGGTGGACTTGGTGCATGTGATCTGGGGAGACGATCAAGGCTTAGTTTCATTACGAAAGAAAATCACGCTCTTCTACGTTGAGGGGCCAAAACAAGTCCTGAAGGATAAGGCAATCCCAACGGTTGTTCTTAGGGATAGAGACTTCGGCTTAGTGCCGGAGACGGTAGGAGACAGAGCAGAATGGAAACACGTTATTCCATTGCTCAAACATAAAGCGTTTCCTATTCAGAAACGAATGCAGGTTCCTACATAAACAGAAAGGGAAATACCGTGCAAACTCAATTCGCAAAAGATCTGTTGTTGGCAACGTTTACCAGCAGTCAATTCAATGCTCGTCGATTCTTCGAGTCTTCTCAGATTGAACAGGACAAATTCCTGGGAGATCTCGTTCATCTGGCTGAGCGATTCGAGGAGGGGGATCTGCAATCCCCTGATCAAGGACCCCGGTTTATTGGAGACGAAGAGGCGGATCGTTCATCGGCTATCCATGTCGCTTTGGAACAAGTCTTGGGGGTTCCTCCGAAAGAAGGATCCTCTGATACGTTCTTGCATTCATTGAATGGTCAAGGTTACATTATTATCGACGCAGAATCGGATTGACGGCGGATGATAAGTATGGTAAATTCTCCATAGCTGGTATCCGATTGATATAATGGAACGCTCAAAGACAAACAGCAAGGAGCCCAAACATGCCTACAGTTAAGCCCGGCGATTCAGGATTCGTTGACGAAAGTACCCTCAAAACCGCTACTTGGACGACCCGCCTTATCATGGTGGACGTTGGCGGAAACAATAACAAATTCCTTGAAGCCTACGTTTTGCCCGATGGGCGATTCGTAGTCATCAATGGACGGGTCGGCGTTACTCGAAACCAGCAGCCGTCTAAGAATGGCGGACAGTCTGTTGCTGACAAATGGTATGCCTCGAAAATCAAAAAGGGCTATCAAGAGGAACGAACCGTGGCGGGATCGAATGCCGCCGCTGCGTCTGCGTCCGGTACAACGAAAGTCGCAGCGAACAAGCGATCATTGTTACAGATCGCTTTGGATCAGATCAACGGTCCTAAGATTGTGCAGGACTTGGTTAAGTATCTGGTCGATGCCAACATTCATACGATTACCCAAAGTTCTGGCGGCAAAATCACGTTTGACGAATCGGCGGGAGCGTTCCGAACGCCTCGGGGTTTGGTCGAAGCGTCGGCCATTGATGAAGCAAGGGATTTACTTGTTCCTATTGGTGACTTTGTTGCCAAGGGGAATATTAACAAAAAGGCTTGCCTCGACGCTATTTCCGAATACTGCATGTTGATTCCGCAGAACGTCGGCATGACTAGAGGTTGGCATGAGCGTTTGTTCTCATGCGTTGCTGACGTTCAAAAGCAGAATGACGTTTTGGATGCTTTGTCATCTTCGCTTCAAGATGCAATGGCTGACAATGCTAAGCCGAAAAAGGGCAAAAAGAAAAAGGCTGACGCTCCCAAAATCTTTACCGTTGAATTGGAAGCGGTTGCGGATAAGAAAATCGTCGCAGCGGTTCGCAAGAAATACAAAGCTGACAAAGGCAGTCATTACGACGTTGCCACTTTGGATATCAAGGCAGTCTGGGCGGTTCATCTTCCGCCTGTTCGTTCGGCGTTTAAGACTGACGGAATGAAAGTCGGCGGCGTCATGCAGTTGTGGCATGGAACGAAAGCGTCCAACTTGCTTTCAATCTTGAAGGGTGGACTGATTATTCCGTCGTCAAGCTCTGGTCATGTTACCGGGCGAATGTTTGGCGATGGTTTGTATTTCTCCGATCAATCGACCAAGAGTTTGCGCTATGCAACTAATGCTTGGGCAGGCGGCGGGCGAACGGATCGTCGTTTCATGTTCCTTGCTGACGTTGCGATGGGCAAGCCTCATCATCCTCGCAATTCAAACTGGTCGATGAAAAAGGCTCCGGCTGGTTATGATTCGACGTTTGCCAAAGCTGGTCATTGCGTTTCAAACAATGAGATGATCGTCTATCGAACGTCGCAAGCTGACTTGACGTACTTGATTGAGTTTACGCCGAACGGTCGCTGATTTCCATAACCGATTTTCGGCTGATATAATGGATCATGAAAGTACTCATTGCATGTGAATTGAGTGGGACCGTCCGAGACGCATTTATCCGTAAAGGACATGATGCGTGGTCTTGCGATTTGGAACCTACCGAGTCGCCCGGTCCCCACTTCCAAAGGGATGTACTTGAAGTCATCGCCGATGGTTGGGATTTGATGATCGCTCATCCTCCATGTACCTATCTTACGTCAAGCGGATTGCATTGGAACAAACGTCGCCCCGAACGGGCAATCAAAACGGAAGAGGCGTTAGCTTTTGTCCAAGCATTCTTTGATGCTGACGTTGATAAGATCGTCATCGAGAATCCAGTTGGTTGTATTAGCACCCGAATCCGTAAGCCGGATCAGATCATTCAGCCGTATCACTTTGGTCATTCCGAATCCAAGGGTACTTGCCTTTGGTTAAAGAATGTTCCTAAGTTGGTTCATACGAATGTTTTGTCTAAGCCTGAATGCGGGTACTGGGACAATCAGACACCGAGCGGACAGAACAAACTTGGTCCGTCACCGGATCGAGCTAAGAAAAGAAGCTATACCTATGCTGGTATCGCAAACGCAATGGCCGATCAATGGGGATAGATTCTACATAGCCGATTTTCGGCAGATATAATGTGCCATGATACAGCAGACAAACACAATTCGACGTAAGGCCCAATTGCTGGGCGGCAAAACTCACTATGTTCATTACGATCAGTCTTATGGAGCAAAGCTTCGGGTAGTTTTCCCCGACCCAGATAGCCTTGCCGAGATGACATCGTATCTGTACAGGAATTCGTCTCTCATTCATCTTCCGCTTTGGGATGATACGAATACCCTCGACATTCGAGTTACTCGCAAAGCTCCGCAAGCTATGTGCGAAGCTGACGTTTTGGCTGCCGCCATGGAAGCGTATGCGGATTGTCATGGTCTCTTCCCTGATGGCGATCAAGTGCGAGAAAACGAAGCATACAAACATCGCAATCTCTGGTTCCGGGCTAATCTCCCTGTCGGCAGAACGGCTGCTAAGGCCATTATGGCTCAAGTGTTACAGTATACGCTTGCGGATGGTACTTCCGATTGCCCGCCCGGCTACAATGAATTCGAGCCTGATCTGATTGATAGGTTCCCTGAAGATACTCAATTCCTTATCGCAAGGGAAGGCAGCGTATGCCTTTACGTTAAGAGTCGTAAGAAACTCCCGACGATGGCTGTTGTTCGTTGCGATGAAATGAAACAGTATGATGGAGACGATGGTTATACCCGCTATTGGTGGGATTGATTCTCCATAGACACAAAACTTCTGATATAATCTGGCACGAAAGGAAAACAGCCTCATGCCTGACTACAAAGAAATCAAGACAATCGACCCCGTCATTGCCCGTACCGACGTTGTTACGGAATTGAAGCATGACGGAACCTGCATGGAATGGGATGGGCAACATCTCGTTTCCGAGCGTGGCATCATTCGAGATGACCGCTTCCCCCACATCGTTAAAGAGCTTCAAGGTTTCAATTGGAAGCTCCAAGGCGAAATCGCTGTACCCGGCGGTAACGTCCATGACATCAACGCAAGTATCAATTGGCAGAAAGGTTTGTTCTACGCCTTTCAGATCAATGAGCTTAACAACGACGATTGGACGGATGCTTTGCCGGTCGATGTTCGAGCAAAGCTCGACGAGCTTTTCGACATCTCCGCCAATTCGTTCAAAGCTCTGCGAACCGTCAAACGTTTCCCGACTGTCAAGGCGGGATGGAAGTTTATTCAGCATCATTACAAGCTGGATCATTACGTTGAAGGTTTGGTTATCAAACCTCATGACGGAAGCAAGGGAATCAAGTTCAAGATTCTGAGGGAAGGTAAGTTCCCTGTTCTCGATCACGAACCCGGCAAGGATACGGGCAGCGGTCCTGCAAAGGGAGCTTTCATCATTGATTGTCTTAATGGCAATCGGGGTAAATGCTCTGCTCTGTCGGTTGGATACGTTGACCGTTTTCACAAGATGGTCAAGGCGGGCAAAACTCCGTATGCTGAGATTGAATATCCGTTCATGACCAGCAATGGTACTGGCGTTTTGTTTCAACCTCGCTTGCGGGACTTGGATACTCTCGCTGAGTTGAAGAAGAAATTCCCTGAGAAAAAGGTGGTTTAATTTCCATAGCCGAAATTTCGCTGATATAATATGGCGAAAGGAAAGATACATGAATTCTCACGAAATGGCCAAACTTCTCTATGAGAGCTATCCGCATAACGATTTACTGGACCTTGATCCGGCAACGTCGTTGAAAGATATGGATACGCTCTTGGAAGATGCTAAGCTCTCAGGCGATACTCTCTTCCTTTTCTTGGTCCGGGAGACTCATGATCTGAAAGAGGAAGATGGAAGCTACACCGAAGCGTCGTTTGAGCATCTGATCTACAAAGCAATCGACGAATTGCACGAAGTTCTCGATGCAATGCGATGCGGAAGGAAACCCAATGCCTGAGAAACTTCCATTACTTGGAGATACTGCTCTCATCTATCCCCATCAGGGTTCCGACTTGGAAGGTAAGATGGAAGGCAAAGTCTCACTGTTGATCGAAAACGATCATAAAGTCATCCATGAAGTCGTCGTCGAATTCGAGGGTGGAGGTTGTGGGGGATTTTCGGTTTACTGTTATGGAGAACCCTACTCCATCTATTTCGTCCCCGATATGTCCGAAGTCCCGGATGTTCTTCTTGAAGAATTGAAACGACTCCGGGAACATATCAACGATGATGCCGTTTTCGATCCTATCGCTGTTCGTCGAATGTCTACCGATCCTCGAAGCTATACCATCGTCAATAAGATTGATGGGTTCGAGGTAGATATTGTGAGCGAAATGATTGAAGCGGCGGACTACGCTTATTGGAGCAACGACGAACGTATGTCAAACGGAAAATGGCAGATGAATGACTGCGAAATCAGCCTGCAATGCGGGGATTTGACGTTTCCGACGCCGGAAGATTACGAGTCAGACGGATAATTTCCATAGCTGGAGATTTTCTGATATAATGTATCTGCGTAACCGATAGTCTCAAGGAACCAAAGAGCTAAAGCCAAAGGAGAACCGAAATGTGCAATGTTGCGAATCAAGTCCTTGTCGAAGATCAGATTGCCGCTCATATCGCCGCTGATGAGGTGTTTACCGGCTATCAGGTCGCCTGCGAAGCGTCCGCCAAGGGGGCAGATGAGCCCAACTGGCATCTCAAGAATCATGTCATCCGGAACTGGGATACGCTGATCGCCCCGCATGGTTATCTGCGTACCGCCAGTCTCAACGTTGGGCAGCCCTCCGGAAAGCCGAACCCGTGGATTTTCTACCCGGCGTCGGTTGACCCGGCTGTCTACGCCGACGACTGCATCGCCAAGGCAGGCGGCAAAACCGCTCCGACGACCGTTGGCAGCGTCCCCTCTCCGAATCTCGACGTTGACGATGACGGCGACGATGACGATGGAGACGGCAGTATCCCGTCACCGAATGATGGCGGGACGGCGACGAAAGTCGCAACCGGTCAAGCTCTGACGGCGAAGCAGCGATTGCAAATCTCGCCGGATGTTGCGGAGTCGGTTGGTCTCAATCCCGGAGACCCAGCGATGATCGATGTTGACGGATCGAACCTGAAGATTGCGGCAACGCTTACGAACGTCTCGCCTTCGGCAACGATGCTCTACGTCAATGCGGACGGTCGCATTCGTCTGAACCAAAAGGAGCTTGCTCTGGCTGGTCTGGGCGGCAAGACGCATCTCGAAGTTAAGGTCGATGGAACGACCATCGTTGTCTCTAACTGAGACCTGATCTAGGCTGTATCTTTCCTGTAGCCCGCCTCCGTATGGGGCGGGCTTTTTCCATAGCCAGGTATTCTGTTGATATAATGCGACAACAGGAAAGGAAACAACATGAGAACTGTACGTGTCCGATTAGGGGCTCTGACAAGAGTCGAGTATTCTTGTCTCGTCGAAGTCCCAGACAATGCCACCGACGAACAGACCATGGATATGGCCGATAAGATCTATGATCGCACCGATGGCGGAGAATACGTTGATGATCCTTATTTCTGGGAAAGGGGAATGACTCAAATCGAAGACGATGAAATCGGGGATGGCCGCCGAATCGAGTTCATCGCTACACCTGATCCCGAAAACAACGGGGGTCTCAACATTGAATGGATTCCTGCTGAGGAAGGTTGATTCTCCATTGCTGAGATATTCTTGATATAATGGGATGAAAGGAAACACCCATGCTTAAGAAAATTACAGTCGGATTCGTCATTCAAAACTTCGACCCG
>NZAS01000097.1 GCA_002686195.1 Candidatus Pacearchaeota archaeon
TGTTATTTTTAGTTGTTTTATTAGTTAATGTTGTTTCTGCGGATGAGTTTTTAGTTGATCAGTGCCATGAGGAGAATCAAGAAGAGCAGTGCTGGACTGTTGATGAAGGAGAAAATGAATTAGAGATTGAAAGTGGAATATGTTTAGAAGATGTGTGTTGTATAGGAGCTATGAGGCCTGAAACAGATAGGTTGCCTTTATTTGTTTTTAATGGAATAGGGGGTGGTGATCCTCTTATTGAACTTGGTGAACGTCTTCCAGATAATATTCGGATTGCAGGTACATTTGAAAGTGATGATAAAGAAGCATATAATGTAATAGCTGAAATTGCATTAGAAGATGTTATTCAATCTACGACTGATAATCCTATATGTAAAAAATATCCTGAAATTGCAATCTTGGGATATAGTAATGGTGGACATGCTGCTCTTTATGCTGCAAAAAAATTAGGTGAAATGGGGATAGTAGTTGATAAGGTATTCTTAATTGATCCTGTTCCATGGTGGGGAGAATGTGCATTAAAGAGTGAGTGTAATTTTTTCAAACCGGCTAATGTTGAGGAAGCGATCTCATTTTCACAACAGGAAGATCCAAGGGGTTGGTCACAAAGAGGAAGAAGACTTCTTAATGGTCCTTCCCAGACTTTAATAGGTGGGTGGACTCCTATTGAACCGATTGAAGAACTTTATGTAAGATGCCGTGCAGATACATCTTGGCCAGAGAATGCACATAGTAAAATATTGTGTGATGAATCTATGATAAATACAGCAGTTGATTTTTTATCAGATCTTGAGTTTAAAGATAATTATGAACGGGAAGGAAGTGTTGGGAGGATAATGAATTGTGATCAATGGTTCTTTCCACCAATTTGTTTTGTAATTAATGATTGTACACCTTTCTCAGATGCTTATCAAGCTGGCGATATGGATTTAGCACAGGCTGTGGAAGGTCTTAATTATTGTTTTGAATCTAATGAACAAACTTGATTTATCGAATATGTTAGCTAAATGTTTATAAACATGAAAGACAATAAAATAAAGATGGGGATTGGAAAAAGAGGGTATCTTGCTATAGGTGGAATAGTTGCAGTTGTGATAGTTCTAGGAGTTCTTTTGGTTTTTGGTGTTGGCTTTGGAAGCGCTGAGGAAGATGTTTTGTTGAGTCCTGATGAAGTACTAGTGGCTGTTTGTCCTTATGATTCTGAAACTTCTGAAGTAGAAGTAGAAATTTTATTAGAGTCTGGGGAATGCATTTTACCTGGTGATGTAAATATTCTAATAATAAATCTTGGAGAAAGACCTAAAGTTCCAAGTGTGTCAGAAGATGTTGATAAGAAATGTTATACTTCTGCAAGAATTGAGCATACCAATCCTGAAGATGAGAGGGCTGCCCCAGTATATGTTGGGTATTTGGATGGTGTTGGTTATTATAGCTCTGATGGGGAATGTGTGACTTCTGGGCCTTATGTTATTAATAGACCTGATGGTCATAGTGGATTGGTCCAGAATAAAATGCTTGCTGATGATAAGGAAACCCATGGTGAAATAACTAGTGATAAGGAAGGGTGGAAGTGTTGGAGTGATGTTTCTAAAAGAATTGATGGAAGTGACGATGGCGGTCGTGTTCAAGAAAGCGATTGTAATACCTGTAAAGAAAGTGATAGTGTTATTCTTGGGACATCAACAAGTCCTCCAAGTGGTGATGATTTTAGGCTCAAATCCTGTAATTTTAATGATAAAGAAGGATATTGTGTGATAAAACAGAAGTCTTCTGAAAAGGGAGATTGGGTTTCTTCCTGTCTTACTGATGGTATTATAATAAAAAGGAAAACGGAACATAGTGTAGATCGTTATGCTGAAACTTTTTTTGGATTTGGTAATGTAATTTCTGGAAGTATTAAGTATTGGGAATCGCAAGGTGGCATTAATGGAGTTGAAAGAGATTTTTCCAATGAGGATGATTTGGGATTGGTCTGGTGTTATAATTCTGATTCTTCAATGCTAAAGAATTCTAAAATGCCAAGGCATCCTGAAGATGATCCGAGTGTTACTTTTTGGGATAGTGTAAGAAACGGTCTTGAGGCTTATAAGGAGAAAACTGGTTATTCTGATGGGGATGGAACTTGTTCAGACTTCATAAGTAAATTTGATAGTGCAAATGTATAAATATGGTGGTGAATAAAGATAAAAAATGAAAGGGGGGAAAATAAGTAAGAGAGGATGGTGGATTATTGGTATTGTTATAGTTTTAATTGTTTTGGCTGTTTTATTGTTTAGGCCAGGGGTTTTGTTGTCTCCAGGGGGAGTGGATTGTGGTGGGGCTGATATCTCTCCTGTTAACCCTGATGGAAGTGTTGGAGATGGGATTGTCGATATTGGAGATTTAGCGTTATTTGGGGCTAATTGGGGAAAGGATTGTTCTTTAGAAGATTGTAATAGGGCTGATATCTCTCCTGTTAACCCTGATGGAAGTGTTGGAGATGGTTTAGTTGATATTGGAGATTTGGCTTTGTTAGGAGCTAATTGGGGTGCTTGTTCTGCAGGGATTGTGAGGAGTGCTAATGTTATTCGGTCGATAACTGATAATGGAGATGGGACTATTAGTGTGGATTTGGCTATTAGTGGGAATGTTAAGGCTTTGGGTATAAGAGAAGATGGTGCTTTGCAGATTAGTGATCATTCAGCATCTAAGAGTTTTGAAATACTTGAGTTTAAAGATAATGGAAATGAGTTTTTGATTGCGGATTCTAATTCGGAAATAGGGGGGAGTTTGAATTATGTTGCTTCTGGAAGTCAGAGTGTTGATGGGACTTTCTTTTATGTTGATTCTAGTGGGGATGTTATTGAAGGGGTGATTGGTGGGGAGGATACTATATGAGAAGGGGTTTGATATTTGTAATTATTGGATTATTAATAATTCCAGGAGTATATGCCTTGGATGCAAGTGTAGCAAGAGATGGGGATTTAGTATCTCAATGTTGGACAATGTTTAAAGGTGATTTTTTGGATGAAAAGAAGTGTTTTGATCCTCCTTTAACAACCGAAGGAATTAATTTAGAGTGTGATCAGAAATGCAAAGGTTTTGAATTTTTGCGAACGAGATGGGCTGGAAGCATATTTTTTAGAGATTATGAAAACAGATTTATTCCTGGTACAAATAATTTAATTCCTATACCTCCTGCAAATGAGTGGGATGATTTAGATCTCATTATGAATAATATTATGGATCACAGAGAAATTACTGAAGAAAAACCTGTTGTGACTGGAGATGATGGAGGATTATATTATAATCCAAGAAATAAAGCTTTTGAGTGGAATACTTGTTATGGTTCTGCAAACTTAACTATGAAATGTATTGGTAATGATGAAACTACTTATGAAGAAATAGATAAGATAATTGAATATTCAAATTATAAGTCAATTGATTATCCTGGTGATTGTTTTAACTTCGATGCTCCAAAAATATTATTTGGGGGATTAAAAGATAAGTATGTAATAAAAACGTTGACTGGAAATAATCAGAGAGGAAGGGCACATTTGGAGTATATAGATCAAGGAACTTATATTGAGCTTAATGACGACTATTATTGTATGGACTTAACTTTTAATTATAATTATGATGAAAGTGTTGAAACTAAAACATTAATAAAAGGTTTTGCTGATTTTTTGGGTGGTTTTGCAGAGAATAGGGGATTAGACGGAAAGATATTTAAGAATGTAAATCTTGACTTTGAAGTTGAAGTAATCGATCCGTTAATTGGCGATGATAAATTATATCTTATAAAAGGGGGAATCGAATTAGAATTTTAAAATGAAAATGAATATAAAATTATTATCGCCATTCATTATTATTTTATTTTCTTTATCGGTGATATCGGCTGAACCTTTTTCTTGTGATTATAATGGGGAGATAGATATTTATTCTAATGTTTTGTTTGATGTTTTTGATTCAGCGTGTATAGACGAGAATGTTTTATTGTATCCTTCTTGTAGTGGGGGAGAGGTAGAGTTTAATTTTGTTTCATGTGAAGATGGCTGTTTTAATGATAAATGCAACTTAGAATTTGATGATAATTCAGATTTGGAAATAAGTCTTGAAGAATTGGTAAAAGCTGGAGATGAATATGTTAATGGAAATATTGAAGAAATTAATTTTTTATCTTTAATATTATATTGGTTAACAAGTTAGAATTTACTTCGTAAATTCCACCAGTTGTATATAAACAAATCCTCTACAGTTTATATACAATTAATTAGAATGATTTAGACCGTCGTAGGGTCTACCTGTTCTTGGTTCTGTACCCACTGATCCATAAGGGGCAGACATGTATTTTCCTTCTCTCATATTAGCACATCCGCTTAATATGGTTGGAAGAGTTATGACTGAAGCTATTGCTAATAGTCCTGCTAATCCGCTTGTAATATATGTATTTCTCATGATTTCTTGAAGTTATAGAGGTATTTAAATNTTGTGGNTTTGTTACTACTGCTTGGTTAAGATTGAAAATCATGGAAAACTGTGTTTTTGAGGGCCAAAAGTGTTTTATCGACGATAAAACGGCAGAAAGGTTTATAAAGTAAAATGTATTTTTCAAATTGAATTTGGAGAAAAATTCTAAAATGAGTTCACAATCCAAGGCAGAGGGTAGCAAAGCGTACGGGTCTGAGAAGATAACCGTGTTAGAAGGGCTAGAGGCAGTTAGGAAAAGGCCTGCGATGTATATAGGTAGCACGAGCAAGACAGGTCTGCATCATTTGGTTTATGAAGTTGTTGATAATTCTGTTGACGAGGCTTTGGCAGGGTTTTGTGATTCTATTAGTGTTAGTTTGAATAAAGATGGAAGTGTGACAGTGAAAGATAATGGGCGTGGGATTCCAGTTGAGAAGCATCCGACTTATAAAAGGCCTGGAGTTGAGATTGCTGTTACTAAGTTGCATGCAGGTGGTAAGTTTGATAAGGGCTCATACGCGGTTTCTGGGGGTTTGCACGGAGTTGGGATTAGTGTTGTTAATGCTTTGAGTACAAATATGAAGGTAATTGTTAGTAGAAATGGGAAAAAGCATCAGCAAGAATATAAAGTTGGAAAGCCTCAGTATGATTTGAAGGTGACAGGGAGCATTGGGAAAGGTGAAACAGGGACTGAAGTTACTTTTATGCCTGATTCTGAGATTTTTTCTACAACTGATTTTGATTTTTCTGTTTTGGAGACAAGGTTTAGAGAAATTGCGTTTTTGAATAAAGGTTTACGGATTGCCTTGAAAGATGAGAAGTCAAATAAGAAAGAAGTGTTTCATTATGAAGGTGGTTTGATTGAGTTTGTGAAGCATGTTAATAAGACAAAGGACGCTTTGCATAATAAGCCGATTTATTTTACTAAGAAGAATGATGATATTGTGACTGAAGTTGCTGTTCAGTATAATTCTGGTTTTCAGGAAAATGTTTTGGGTTTTGTGAATACTATTAATACTGTTGAGGGAGGTACGCATGTCGTTGGATTTAGGACAGCTTTGACTAGATCTATTAATGATTATGCTAAGAAAAATGGTATGATTAAGACTGGGGGGTTGACTGGTGATGATGTTCGTGAGGGGTTGACTGCGATTATTTCTGTTAAAGTTCCTGAGCCACAGTTTGAAGGGCAGACGAAGACAAAGCTTGGGAATTCAGAAGTGAAAGGAATTGTGGATAGGATTGCTACTTTGGCTTTTCAGGAATTTTTTGAAGAGAATCCTACGATAATTAGAAGGATTGTTAACAAGGCTTTGGATACTCAGAAGGCAAGGAATGCTGCTAAGAAGGCTAAGGATTTGGTTAGGAGAAAGAATGCGTTTAGTATTGGGGGTTTGCCTGGGAAGTTGGCTGATTGTTCTAGGAAGAAGAGCGATGATACAGAGATTTATATTGTTGAGGGGGATTCTGCTGGGGGCTCGGCGAAGCAGGCTCGTGATAAAGAGACTCAGGCGATTTTGCCTTTGAAGGGAAAGATTCTGAATGTTGAGAAAGCGAATCCTGTTAAGGTTTTAGGAAGTGAAGAGATTGGGAATTTGATTACGGCTGTTGGGACTGGAGTTGGAGAAGAATTTAATAGTGAAAAGTTGAGATATAGGAGAGTCATTATTATGACTGATGCGGATGTTGATGGGGCGCACATTAAGACTTTGCTTTTGACTTTCTTTTTTAGATTTATGAGAGGTCTTATTGATAATGGGAATGTTTATGTGGCTGTTTCTCCGCTTTATAGAGTTAGGAAAAAGAAAGTTCATTATGTTTATTCTGATGAGGAGTTGAAGTCTATTGTTTCTAGGTTAAGTGGGGGAGATGTTCAGAGGTTTAAGGGGCTTGGAGAGATGAATCCTGAGCAGTTGTGGGAGACAACTATGGATCCTAAGAAGCGTTTATTGAAGAAAGTTACAATTGAAGATGCTGTGAAAGCTGATGAGATATTTAGTAAGTTGATGGGAGATGATGTTGAGGCTAGAAGGACTTTTATCGGTGAAAGGGCAAAGGAGGCTGTTGTTGATATTTAAGATGGTAGCTGTGAAGTTTTGTCCCAAATGCAAGAGCGAGGATGTTATGATGGTAGCTGGTGGTGAGATTGGGATTTGGATGTGTAAGAAATGTGGTTTTAGAGGAAGTGTTTTTCCTGAGAAAGAGATTTTGGGCGGAACGATTGAGGGGAAGGAGGAAAAGAAATGACGCCAAAAGAAATAGATACAGCAGACAGGAAGTCCGCTGTCTCCAAAACTTCAGGGAAGATTTTGGATGAAAGCAAAATTGAGCAGGAAGTTGAAGAGGAAGAGAAGAAGAGGCGGGAGAAAGAACAGATTGGTGAGGAGAAAGGGGTAGAAGGGACTGAGATTACTGATGAGATGGAGAAGGCTTATATTGATTATGCGATGAGTGTTATTGTGCAAAGAGCGCTGCCTAGTGCTGAAGATGGTTTAAAGCCGGTTCATAGAAGAATTTTATATGCAATGCATTCTGTTGGACTTGATGCAAGTAAGCCAACGAAGAAGAGCGCGGCTGTTGTAGGAGAGGTCCTAGGAAAGTATCATCCTCACGGAGACACTGCTGTTTATGACGCTATGGTAAGGATGGCACAGGACTTTTCTTTGAGATATCCACTTGTTCATGGGCAGGGGAACTTTGGAAGTATGGATGGAGATAGACAGGCTGCTATGAGATATACCGAGGCTAAGTTGTCTAAGATAAGTGCGGAGTTGTTACAGGATATTGAGAAAGAAACTGTTAAGATGAGGTTTAATTTTGATAATTCTACTAAAGAGCCGGAGACTTTGCCTGGTAAGTTGCCTAATCTTCTTTTGAATGGAGCTACAGGTATTGCAGTTGGTATGGCTACTAATATCCCTCCGCATAATTTGACAGAGCTTTGTGATGCGATTGTTGCTTATATTAATAAGCCTAAGATTGAGATTGATCAGCTTGCTGAAATTGTTACTGGGCCTGACTTTCCTACAGGAGGATATGTTATGGGGACAGGGATTAAAGATATGTATAGGACTGGAAAGGGTAAGTTGATTATGAGGGGAAGGACGAAAGTTGAGGAGAAGAAAGGTAGGGAGAATATTATTATTACTGAGATTCCATATATGGTTAATAAGGCTGATCTTGTTCGGGAAATTGCGAAGTTGGCGACGGATAAGAAGCTGCCTGATGTTTCTGATTTGAGAGATGAGTCTAGCAAGAAAGGTGTTAGGATTGTTGTTGAGTTGAGGAAAGGGACTGAAAGCAAGTATACTTTGAATAAATTGTATAAGCTTACTCGGCTTCAAAATAATTTTGATGCGAATGTTTTGGCTTTGGTTGGGGAACAGCCTAGGATTATGAATTTGAAGAATGTTATTGAGGAATATGTTAAGTATAGGAAGATTGTTGTTGTTAATAGAAGCAAGTTTGAGTTGAGGAAGGCTGAAGAGCGGCTTGAAATTGTTCTTGGGCTGTTAATTGCTTTGAGGCAGATTGACAAGATTGTTGATTTTATTAAGAAGAGTAGGAATGCTGCTGAGGCTCATGCTGGGCTTGTTAAAAGATTTGGTTTGACAGCAAGGCAGGCGAAGGCGGTTTTGGAGACAAGATTGCAACAACTCACAGGAATGGAAGCTTCGAAGTTGAAAGAGGAAGAGAAGAAGTTGAATGATAGAATTAAGGAGCTTAAGAAGATTTTAGGATCAGAAAGTGAAGTTCTTAGTGTAATTAAGAGAGAAGTTAATGAGCTTAAGAAGAATTATGGTGATGATAGGAGAACTACTGTTTTGAAACAGGTTAAGGAAATTGCAGAGCAGGATCTTGTTGAGAAGAAAGATGTTGTAGTTATGATCTCAGATTCTGGATATATTAAGAGAATGGATATTAAGAATTATAGGGAGCAGCGTAGAGGGGGAGCTGGAGTTGGAACTGGATTGAAAGATGAGGATTTTGTTACTGATTTGATTACTTGTTCGACGCATGATTATCTTTTGTTCTTTACTCGTCGTGGGCGAGTTTATTGGCTTAAGGCAAATGATGTGCCGGCTGCGGAGAGGCAGTCTAAGGGAAGGTCATTGGCGAATGTTTTGAATTTGAAAGATGAGAATATTGCTAGAGTTATGTCTTTGAGTAATTTTGAAGCAGGGTATCTGGTTTTTGCAACGAAGCTTGGACAAGTTAAGAAATTGCCTTTGAAAGATGTTTCAAAGCCTAGAGCTGGAGGGATTAGAATTATGAATTTGCCTTTGGATGGGAGTGATAGGATAATTAATGTTAGACATGTTGATGAAAATCAAGAAGTGCTGATTATTAGTAAGAAAGGGCAGGCGATTAGATTTAATAGTGATGATGTTAGGTCTATGGGTCGCGCTAGCTACGGAGTTAGAGGGATCGATATTAAGAAAGGGGATGAAGTTGTTTCTATTGAGTCTGTTAGCGGGACTAAGACAATTTTGACTGTGACTGAGAAGGGGTATGGTAAGAGAACTGCTCTTGAAGAATATAGGAAGACGGCTAGGGCTGGGAAAGGGATCATTAATCTTAAAACCACAGGGAAGACTGGGGATGTTGTGGGAAGCTTGAGTGTTGATGGGAAGGATTCTATTATTGCTACAACGACTAAGGGTATGGTTATTAGATGTGGTATGAGAGATCTTCGTGTAATGGGTCGTGCTACTCAGGGAGTTAAAGTTGTTAAGTTGAAAGATGGGGATAAAGTGGCTGATATAGTTAAAGTGCCGAGGGCTGATAAGGTTGTTGTCAATGTTGAGGAAGAAGAAGTTAAGTAAATTATTTTAAAAAGGAAAGATTTAAAAAGGTGTTACAAGATTGTTTTTTATGACAACAGTATTCGGATATATTCCAAATTATGTGGAAGCAGGAGTCTTAGTTGCGGATAAGCAATTTACTCAGAGTGATCAGGCTGGAACGCCAATTGGTAAACAATTACAGAGAAAGTTGTGGCAAAATCAAGATGGTACTTTCGCATTTGGTATTTCTGGAACAATGCATTCTGAGAATGATGAATTAGTTCGGAAAATTATCTCTGGAGATATTAATATACAAAGAGTTACTGAAAAAGGTAATTTTCCAGAATTAAGAAAAATCAATATTGCTAAAATGGGAAGAGAAGTTCCTAATACGGATGACATTAGTGGACTTATTGGAATTACTAGATTTGATGATAAACCTAGGCTTTTTAATTTCTTTCCGCTTGGAAGTGTTCAAGAAAGAGTATACACAACTATTGGTTCTGGTAGTCCAAGAGTAGAAGAGTATCTTACAGCGTTAGGAACAATGAATCAAGCCCAAGATTATATGACTAGCAGGACAGGTATTTTGACGGATGCAATTCAGATTGGACTTGAAGCAGTAAGAAGATCTCAAGCTCAAGATTTATACTCACATGGATTGGATATGATGGTTGTTACACCAGAAAGAATTAATGATCATTCTGAAGATTTAGATGATAACTTTGGAAGAACTTTAAGATCTATAAATAGAAAGTATAAACCTGCTAAGTAAATTCTTTTAATCTCTTGAGGATGATTGCGTAGTGGTCGATTGCTTTTTGGCATTTACCATCTGAGATGAATAGTACTTGAGGGGATTCGTGTTTTGTTTCGAAATGGGTTGCTATTTTTTGTGCTAGGTCGGGGTTTTCTATTACATTTAGTTCTGTGATTTCTAGGGCTTCTGGCAGGGCTTTGTATTGTTCGATTTCTTTATCGCGGATTTTGAGAAAAGACAATTTGATGAATATTTGAAAATTAGGAATTTGCCTTGTTTGTTAAGTATAGAATCCATTAGTTAATGTAATGAAGGTTTTATAAAAATCTTATTAATACCGCCAGTTGTAACGGCCGTTGTAATAATAGTTGGAGGGTTGGTAACGGTAGGGGTCTGTGTATGTTCTGTAGGAACGATAGTTTCTAGATGGGTAATAGTATCCTGAGTAATAATTTGAGGATGGTCTGTAGTTATAATTATAGTTGTAATAGTTTGGTTGGTATCTTGGGAAGCTGTTTCTGTAGTAGCCTGGTGATTCTGTAGTTGTTTTTGTGTATGTTGTTGTTTTTCCGTAATAGTCTGAGTTAGAGGATTTCTCGTAGTGGGTTGTTTTACTGCTATATGGAGTGTCAGAGTATTTTGTATATGATACGTAAGAAGATTCAGGAGAGTATGTGTATGCTAGGACAGAAGTTGTGGAAATTATGACAAAAAGAGTTGCTAGTAAGAGGATTGTTAATAATGTTCTTTTGTTCATATTATTATTGCACAGGAATAATATATAAATTTTTGTAAAGAATTTTTATCTTTTAGAGTAGTGATTAATTAAGAGCGTTTTCTATTGTGCTTTCAAAGACTGAGTAGGGTTGTGCTCCGCTTATTGAACGGCCATTTATGAGGAAAAATGGAGTTCCTTCTACTCCATTTGCTGAGCCCATGTTAGTTTCTCTTTGTAGTTGGTTATAATAGTTTGTTGCGTCTAAATCGGAATCTAACTGGTCCATGTCTGCTCCAAGGGTTTCTGCTAGAGCTTTCATTTTGTTTAGACTGCCAAGGTCATCTGGATTGTCAAAAGCTAGGTCGTGGAATTCCCAGAAAAGGCCTTGTTCATTTAGAGCTAGACCGACAGCGTGTGCTGGCCTTGCAGTTCCATGTCCAGGGAAATATTTGAATACGATTTTTGCTTTTCCTGTTTCAACATAGTTTTGTTTTATTAGGGGCAAGGCGCCTTTTGCGAATTGTCCACAGAATTGGCAAGAGAAATCTGAAAATTCGTAGATTGTTACTGGTGCGTTAGGGTCTCCGAGAACTGGAGAGTTTTCAATTGCTAGTGGAATTGGCTCTTTTATATTGGGACTGCTGTTGAAAAGGCCGAAGCCGTTTGTTAGTAAACCTATGACAAAGATAGCTATGATTAATCCCGTTATCCACAAGGCTTTGTTGGATTTTTTTTGGTCTATGGGTTCATCCATCTTGATTATTATTTAAGAAGGTTTTTAAATTTGGTGTTTACTGTGTTATTTTGAAAAAGTTTTTAAACAAGGTGTGATCTTTATGGAAATGAACTTAATTTTTATTGGTCCTCAAGGCTCGGGTAAAGGCACTCAGGCAAAAATAATTTCGGAAAAATTAAATTTAAACCATATTTCTACAGGGGATTTAATAAGAAATGCGCCTGCTGAGTTTGCATCAGAACTTCAAAGTTATATTAATATTGGTAACTTAGTTCCCGATGATGTTATTATTAAACTTCTTAAGGTAGAATTGTCTAAAAATCCTGAGGGTTTTATTTTAGATGGATTTCCTAGGAATCTTAATCAAGCTCGAGAATTAGATGTTATTACAGAGATTGAGAAAGTTGTTGAAATTAGTATTTCAGATGAAGAAGCGATAAGAAGGATTTCTTCTAGACTTAATTGTAAAAATTGTGGTGAAATATTTAATGAAATTACTAGGCCTCCTGAGAACAGAGGTAAGTGTGATAACTGCTCTCAGGTTTTGTTTCAAAGGGATGATGATAATCCTCAGGCAATAAAAAAAAGGCTTCAGGTTTATCACGCTGACACAGAGCCAATTCTTGAGCATTATGATTCGATAAAAATAGACGGCGAGCAAAGTATTGATAAAGTTACGCAGGATATTCTTGAGGGGCTTTGAATTTGGGGGAGGGCCTGATCGAAAAAGGTTAAATATCCACATTACTAAACCTATAAATGAGAGATCTGAACGAGAAAGTTAAGATTATCGAGCCTTCTAAGGAAATCTTTGAGATAATTAGGTATTACAAAAAATTAGTGAAGGCTGTATTGCCGAAATCCAAGGTAACCCTTATAGGTTCCTTTGCGATTCCAATGTGTGGAAAAGAAGAATTCGATCTATTAGTTGAAGTTAAAACCGATATTAAAGAAGTCCAAGGTAAAGTATCTAAAGAGGGAGACGGGAGGTTTGGCATAGGTCCAATAAATGATGGAGAAGGATTTTGCAGAAGTAAGAGAAGATATGGGATTATTTGTGAATTACATATAGTTAATCCAGGGCATAAAAAGATTAAGGGATATTTGGACTATGTAAAAAGGTTGAAGGCTGATCCTAAGTTTGTGAAGGAATTTGAAGAATTGAAGCGTTCGTTGGATGGTTTGCCAGAGAGGGTTTACAAGGAGAAGAAACTTGAATTCTTGAATAAGTACTTTTAGCAAGCTTTAAAAACTGAAATTTATAATGATAGATATGCCCTGGTAGTTAAGTGGCTATAACACGGCCCTGTCGCGGCCGAATCCCGAGTTCGATTCTCGGTCAGGGCGTTTTCTGAGAATCAATACTTATTATGCTTTTGGAAGCAATCCCTACAGTAAACGGGTCTACCGCCTTCGGTTGGTTTGAATGGGACTTCACATTCTTTCTTGCATT
>NZAS01000098.1 GCA_002686195.1 Candidatus Pacearchaeota archaeon
AGAGATAACTGAGTCACACGTATCAACAAACAGGAGAATTACGTGATCTACAATAAGTCAAAGTCCACGAAGCGCTACAGCTTCGACATCAGTCGGAACACCACATCAAGAAAGGCGGGCAGCAACGTCGTTACGATTAGCACCCAGAGCTCTACAGACGGATACAGCGCACCTAGCGCATCTCTCACGATGACTGTAAAAGAGGCAACTGCTCTGCAGGGATTCCTCAATGATAATCTAGACAAAGAAATTATCTAACTGCTGAGTTACCTCAGCAAGGGGACCCACAAGGGTCCCCTTTTTTTTTTATGAGAAACATGCCACCACTGGGTAATAGTTATAAAAGAATAGAAACGGGAACACAGATGCGCATCACCAGGAAGCAAATAAGACAGCTCATCAAGGAAGAGATAACAAGCGTATTGTCTGAGGCGCAGTTCTACAGGCAGCCTGCCTCACCAGGTGTCAAGAGAGTGCGCGTGATGGTGAAGATGCCAGACTACCCAGGAATGAGGGCGTCTGCATCCCGAGTGCTAGGTGACATGGGCGTGAGACCAGGCAGCATAGGTGACACAACGGAGCAGGCGTGGAATAATGATAACTTCCCAGCGGTCGTCGTCGGTTTCAAGGATGCTGCCCATCGCATCAATAAGAAGTATCTGGTACTATATGATGCAGATCCTGATGGCATCACAACTAGCAGGGACGCAGATGGCGACGGACGCAGTGACAGCGAGGAACTACGCGACATAGCACGCGGTATAGACGCCAAGGAGCGATCTCGCAGGGATGCGGTGTCCCGATCTGAGGTGGGCGACGAGTACAACTGGCCTGAGCCCGGTCGTGGTATGGAGAAGCCGCTATAGCTGCTACAGTTCAGAGTGATGATAGGCGAATAGATAGGCTCTTATCACACCTATCAATGATAAAGAGAAATATGGGTATCTGATACCTGGCATCATCTAGCCTGCTGCGGGCGTGATGCACTGTATCAAGCTTAGCTTGTGGGGGCATCCCATTTGGGATGAGCCGTCAAGCGTCATTGACGCTTTAGATGAATCTGATTTATTATATTATTAGCTTTAAGCAAATATATTGTCATTATATTTAATGATATGTTTTCTGTAGGTAGTCTTGTTTTAATAAAAAAGATTGACTCTAATCATCCTATTGCAGGAATGCCTCCTGGAATAATTATTAAAAGTTATCTCGGTAAGCCTAATGACGCAATGGTCCATAACCAGGATAGAATCGTGTATGACCTATTATTCATGAATAGAATTGAAATAGCTGTTGATCATGAATGGCTCATATTGCTCAATGATAGCTATGGAATATAGGCTTTTCCGGACATAAGATTCACGTGCATTTCATTCCGTAACAGTTTTAAAATTTTTTTTCTATATCGTCGGCGTATTTTTGTATACAATTATCTGTAAATGCACTACACATGCACCTACATCTACAATTATCATAAACACCTCTGTGCTATTAACATTAAATATGTTTTTAAAATCAGTGTTCTGTTAAATAGTTATTTGATACCATAGGGGACATAATGTCTAGAAAAATTTCAGTCAATGAGTTAAAAAATATTATTCTTAAAGAAGCAAAAAAGGTCACAACAGATATTTCAATTGCACATGATACTGTATCTGACGTCTCTGCACAGGAAGATGCATGGTCTGGCGGCGCAAATATCCATAACAATGTTGACTGGATTAAGTCACAAGGTGTCAAAGAGGGAGCACGCAAGGTCGGTATTCTTGAAATCAGAAAAATGATCAAAGAAGAGGTTGCAAATCTTGCTGGGAAGGGAAAGGCTGCTCCATATGGCAGTGGATGGGATCCTATGAAGCTAGATGCTGACAAGAAAAAGCTAATGGGACAAAAGTCTAGCAAAAAGAATTAAATTATGTCAGTTTCTCAGCTTAGAGAGCTAATATGTCTTATCTCTGAGTCTTATAGAGAGGCTACGCCTGATGAGGTCAGGTCATTCAGGTACATGAATACACTTCCGCAAGAAGCGGAGACACATGATGACCTTAAAGATCTTATCATGTACCTACGAGACGGTGAGCATAAGGATGAACGAGCAGTAAGAACACTTGTCAATGATATCTTGCAGGAGCTATATCCTACACCTACACCGCTCCATAGTCCTGATTCATATCACATGAAGGAAGCCATTAAGCTAGACAGATATGCAATTAGACAAATTATCATCAGTGAGCTAGATAATATTTCTCCTGGTGACAGCACTAAGGATCTCAATGAGGCAATAGACCTTCTACTGGCCACAATTGCAGATGTCATTCCTAGCCTTGGCTCAAGTCCCGATGAGGGTAAACTCAAAGAAAGCGGTGAGTGGCATCTGGAACAGCTTAAAGCAGCTAGAAATGATAATATCACAGCTGATGAAAAGAAATCTGTCATCAACAAGGTTCTAAATGAATTCAGATATAAAACGATAGATGATCCAAAAAATTTAATAGGTGATGCAATACAGAATATATCTGTTGAAGTAGCTACCCTGGCCGGGGCTGCACTTATATCTGATGCTGACTTACGATAAGCATATAAACTTATTTTCCTGACATATTTATTATATGAGGGATATGGCTATGGATGATCATGATGATCTAGACGTGAAGCATCCTCACCTTAGGCTAATCAACACGCCTGAGGAGATACGAGTTAAAAATGTCAGTGATCTACCTGTGCTAGGTAGAAAAAAAGGCCTATCTGGATGGGTTCACTGGCGCGGAATAGAGAAGGGATCTCTGGCTGTCGGTCTATTTTGTATTTTTATTATAATATTTGCTGCAGCAGTATTATTAACATCTGCTATTGTCAGCTCTTTTTAAATATTATATGACCGCCAGGCAAATTTTTCTCGATTGTCTGGATACTCTATGTCATTCTCATTTCTATATGCTTCTTGCTCAAACCTAATAAACACATATGCTGCGCCAGGATCACCATATATTCGTAATCCTTTTATCCAGTCTATAAGATACATTATATAAAATCCCAATACCCACAGCTCGATCTGCTGCTTTATATGAATCTTCTCATGTGTTATTGTTCTTTGATTGCCTTCATCTCGTATAAAAATGAACGGCCATAATGTTATTGCATAGACGTTAATGAATATACTCATTAATCTAGGGACTACACTATTTTTAATAATAAAGCACATGTTAATATGTATTATCTATTTTATCTTGAGTCATAGATAAGTTTGACCTAATTGAAATTTTCAATATATTTATCAATAACCGCTTAAACTGTGATAGTGATAAATGTCTGATCATCTTAAATATCTTAGAGAGCTAACAGAGAAGCTAATCAAGTGTGAGGGCTGCCCGACAGATGTTAAAATTTCATGGATGTCAAAAGAAGTAAAAAAAGTTCTCAAAAAAATTGACAATACACACACGAAAAAAATCATTAAAGATATAGCTGCCGTAATTATTGAGAAAGAGACATCTGATATTAAGGATAGCTCATGATGGAGGTAAACGGGTGGAATGAATGGTCTATGCACGTTCTTAAGGAGCTAGAGAGACTAAATGACAACTATGAAAGTCTAAGAAATGTCAATGAGGAAATAAAGTCTGATCTCTCTAAGGTTGCAACAATACGAACTGATATCGATGAAATAAAGCTATGGCGGTCGCGTGTTGATGACGTGCTTAGCCCAGCACAAATGAAAGATCTCTCAGACGAGGTTCAGAAATTATCCACATTTAAAACTGTTGCAGTTACAACATGGGCTGTTGTCCAGACCGTAACGATGCTAGCATTTGGAATAATTAAGCTTTTTTAAACAAGCACGACGAAATGAAAAAAATTGATACAAAATACATCTCAAGTCTGATTCTTGATGAAAGAGTAAAGCTACAAGAAGAGCTTAGAATGTACTCTGCTATTCTTCGAGAAGCAGATAGAATGCACCATGAAGGCAGCGATAGAAAGGCTATAAACGAGAATATTATAGACCTTTTAACAAATCTTATCTCTCCGCTTCTTGATCCTGCGATGCAGACGTTTAGAAATAAGATGACACTGTTTATGCTATCTAGATTCGGTCTTAATCCGCAGGGAAAAATGGCAAGAATTGTAGGTAACGTACTTGAAGAAATAGGTATGGATGACCTTGGTGAGATTCTTGGCGGAGATAAGTGTGATGTATTTGTAAAAGAGTTGACAAGAGGGCTTGTTGAGGCTCTTGCCACTGAACCTGTCTTTGATACAATAGCAGAATATTTTGGAATTAACAAGGGCGGGACAATATACATTGTCCTTAGAGAAAAATTCCAAAATAAGCTCAATGAAGAATTATTCAAGAGTGAAATATCTGAATCGCTATTTAAAGAAATTGAAAGTGTTGTGTGCACCATTGAATATAGAGATGTTCTTGGTGGATTTTTTGATAGATTTAAAGAGAAGATAACAGACATGCCTGGTCTAGACGATGTGGGGACTGCAATATCACAAAGGCTTAGCGGAAATGAACAGGAATAATGTCTTCTCCAGCAATTCATCTACTTCGTGAAAGCGTAAGACAGATTATTATTGAGCTAGGACAGCTGAAGCAAAGAGGTTTTAAAGGCTATGGTGCCTCTATGCCATATGTTGATGCACCAGAGAAGATGATGCTAGGAAAGGTCGAGATTTTTGATGACTGTGCTGATAATGAAAAAGGCCCTGTTAAGATTAGTAGAGCCTTTCTAAGTGAACCAGATGCAGATCTATAATTATTCTTGATTTACAAAGTGCACGCCGTATGCCTTTGACAGATCTTCTGAATCATTCATACAGTGCATTTCTTGCCAGTAGTGAGCCATCTCATGTGCAAGAAGGTATGATCGCTGATACTCTGATAGACTTTCATCATATGTGATTATCACTGATGCTCTTCCCGGTTCAGAATGCTTAGAATCATAGTATGCATAGATCATTCCATCATACTGATACCAGGGGATGAATGAAGACATGTCATGATCATTTAGGTCGCTTAGTGGCACATCAAAGATGTCAACACCTAGACTCTTACATCTCTTATTTTCTGTACCTGAGAAGCTGTAAAATGTTTTTCCCATTCTTTCAATAGCGTCTCTTACGTTCATTTGCGACTGGCTATCTGGACCATAGTATCTATATGTTGATCCACTGTCTAGTGTAAATGATGATTGTTGATCAAAGCTATATTCTGACATATGTTGCGGCTGTGCTGCAATCGAATATGATACAACGATGGATAGAATAATGTTCATTATATTATTATACTGATTATTTTTAAAATTTGCACGAATCTTTAGAGTCTTACAAACTAATTTAAAATGACATCAGGCTGAATATTTATTTGTATTAGCTGTCTGGAGTGACATAGTGAAAATATCTGAAACACGTGCACGTGAAATTATTAGAGATGTGATCATACAGAATAGACAAATTTGTGAGCAAAGTGAAGATACTTGTAAAAGAGAGGGATTTTCGTGGATAGACTGGGACTGTGCTGATTCGCCTGGCTTGTCAGATAGAGATAAAGACATTATTTCTGCGATGCAGAGTGCACTAATAGCATCAGGTGAAAAATATTCGAAATGGGTTAGCGACGGCGTGCAACCTATTTCTCCTCAAGAAAACGGTGATGCAGCAGTGATGGTTAGTCAGTGGAAGGAGTGGGTTGAAGCAATATATACACCGCTATATGAAAGAATTGGTAATGAAGCTGGGCTGCCTTCACCTGATGATGTTTTCGCTGACTGGTCATTTAGCGGTGCAGCAAGAACTCTCGGATATACTTCTGGCAACGTTTCATCTAATGAAGCAGCAAATGTTGCACTCGGTGAATGGAAGAGCTTTATTATGAGACTGGGTGATCCCAAGCCAGACTCTGCAATTTCTGAAAATTATTTCGAAGCACAGGCAAATGCGTTTATGAAAGAAATTGAAGAAAGTATTGATCATGATGACCCGTGCATCTTTGCAAAAAGACTGAAAGATGAAATTGATGATCTAATCGTAGGTGAAACAAAAAGACCGCTAATATCGCAGGCAAGAGAGGTAGAAAATCTTCTAGATGGGTTTACAACGGACAATGATTTTATAGTAATTGGACAGATTATTCGTGGTGTTATTAAGTCAGATGATACATCTGGCCTATGGAAAACACGTGCATTTTTATCGCTATATGGCATTATTACTAAAGGCCCCATAGAAGATGCTTGGGAGGCTGCACTCGATATTGCAACTCTTTTATTATTGGGAACAATGGCCGCAGGACGCGCTGCAGGAGGTGCGGTCCTAAGGTCAGCAGGTGTAACATTTAAAGGTATTTTTTCATCTGGAATCAGTGCTGGCGCACGAGGTGGGAAACTAGGAAAAAGCATTATGCAGCTATCAAAAGCCGGCGGTGGACAGGCTGTGTACACATTTAGAAGGCTGGCACTTGGTTCTCCGTCTGTTTCTCCAGCATTTGGACCTAGTGGTTCGCCAATTAGCGTTGGAGGCAGAATAATAAAAACCCTTCTTTTAACAGCAGGAATGTATGGTGAAAGCAAGGGAGTAGATTTTTTAAATGAAAAACTTCTAAAGCTAAAAGAATGCGACTATGATGAAACAGGAAATATCTTTCTTGGAATGATTTCTGNAAACTCGGCGAAAATATTATCAGACAATATTGAAGCACAATATGATCCGTCGTCTGGTGTAGACAGTCCNGAAGGCNAGGCATTGCAAGGATCTATTNTTNATATTTTATCAAAAATAGGATCAGGAGAAATTACAAGNCGGATGGANGCGGAGAGGGNCTGGCTAANCTATTTACAAACACAGCAAACTGATGTCTATGATATAGACAGCTTATGGGAATCAATTGGAACATACAATCCTGGATTATTTAGCGGCGGACTACAAGCTGGACAGACCGCAATAGGTGCAATACAAGCTGTTGGTGGAGCACTGGCAGGCGGCGAGGCTTTACGAAAAAATCCGACCGGAATCGAAGAATACAAAGTGCATCAGCTTAGAAAGTCTATATCAAAAATAATTGAAGCACTGACGGTGCGAGATGTTCAGGCAGGTGACATACCAAGAGAAGAAAGTGAACCTGAAGACGTTGAAACAGAAGAAGAAATTGCGCCAGATCCCACTGCCAGTGATAGACAGCCTGGCCAAGCTAGCACAGCTTCTGGTGTGGATTCAAGTAGAGATGAACAATTTGAACCTGTTCGAAGACTAGAGAGAGGAACAGCTTACTTAGATCATACAGATGCTAATGAAGGCATTGCGTGGTTTTGGTTAAATGACGGTTCTATTGTTATGGCTAGAGACTACTGGCAGCCAGAACTTCGGGGAGTGCGCATGAAGACGCTACACCCTACATATATTCACACATCTCGTAGAGACGATGATTGGCAAGAGATTGCTGAAAAATTTCAACATAGTATGGAGAGCAGGTCTCTTGAAAAAAACCATGGCGTTCTTGATAACTTTCTAGATTCTATACAAGATCAGCTTATAGATAGTGATGACTTAGGTCTATTGCCTGTTGAATCAATGCAGTACAATGAACTTTATCAAACCAGTGACGGTGATATGAGATGGCTAGTGAGACCTGATGATATGATTATAAACTTAGTACTTTCTCACATAGGGAGTGAGTGGACGGGAGTAAAATATCCTAAAACAGACGATAATGACACATACAGGGGAGTCCTGGCTGCCCTGGTGAGTGATCTCAGGGCTCGCAGGCTGACTAAGATACATGGTGCAGAAGATGTTATAGCCAATATTGACAGCTATACGACAATTGGTGCTCCAAAAGTAGCTGATGATGCTGAGGTTCAACCTGAAGAAGCTTCTGATGGCACGCCAGACACGGTTGAAGATGAACAGCCCACCGAGGAGCAGGATCCTGAACAGTTTGTTTCACCGTCTAGCTCATCATATGCACGAAGAGCAGCAATACAGGGACCAGACGGAGAGAGTCAAAGAATTAGTCGTGGCGGTCGACTTAGAGCCTGGAAGATAGCAGATAGAGAAAGACAGACATTTGACTTTGGACCGGGTATTGGTGATAGAGTGGTTGAGAAAATATCGATTTCAGGTCCCCCTGAGTCGTGGCAGCCAGGCTGGCAATCTAGATCATTTAGAAATAAGATTATTACTGTCAATGTTAAGGGTGCTATTGCAAAATGGAAGATCGGTAGAAATCATACGCTAAGAAGTGAAATAGAGACCCTTATAAGACAAAATCCAGATAAATTTGAAGCTCAATAAGCTCTTTTATTCTTTATTACCCTCTCGTATATTCTTCTTCTATTTTTATCACTCTTCGCAAATCTCTTTATTAGCTCACCAGCCTTTGCATTAGCCTGGTCCTCATGAAATCCTCCAACATCCTGCACGGGCCCATTAATTAGACCAGTCTCATCTTGCATCATATGTGTCATCTCATGTGCAATCGATCTAAGAATGTCAACTAGAGCTCTGTTCTTTCCGTATATCTTTATGGAATTTTTTCCAACATGATATGCCGCTGTTGTTCCAATTCCGTGTTTATTTCTGTCTGAAACGATTAATATTTCAAACGGACCGTCTATTGGAAGGTGATCAGCACAAAAATTACAAAACTCTCCAATGAGCTTCGCCGCTTCATCAGTTAGATCAACACCATCCATGACATATAGCTTTCTTTTCATCTTTAGTCCCATAGCGATGATGTGTTATCATCTAAGACTAATTATTCTATAGCCTCAAGAAACATCAATTAAGAAATGACATAGTGCTATTTGATGCATCATCTAGAAAGCTTCTTACAGACGTCACACCGACACCAATAGATGTGAAATCAAATGCTCGTGGGGACATCTGTATCATTCCAATAATATCTCCGTCTATATTCAGAATAACACTACCTGAGCTTCCAAATGTTGATGGAATTGTGTAGAAGCAATTTCCACTGTACCCGCAACCTGAGAATATTCCCTCGAAGTGGAGGCCGACCTCTTTCATTTCAAAGCCAGCTGGTGCTGATATTGCATATACTTTTTCACCTATCTCTGGCATTCTCTCTGCTACTCTGACATCTACAACATTTGGCATATCAGATGATAATAGACATAGATCATATCTTGCATCTGTGTACCTTATTTTACCTTTCCAGAGCCCGCCAGATACATCAGATATATAAATTTTTGTATCTATTACGTCATATTCTGACATATATCCTGTCATTCCGTGCTCTTCTGGTTTGCAAAAATGATTTGCAGTTAATATGAATGTTTTACTATCTTTACTTGTGAATGCTAGGCCTGAAGCTGAGCTGATATTTTCACTTTCTATTTGAATATTATTTTCACATGTAATGCCTGTATCACATTTTACTACTATTGTCTTAGACATGACTATGCTTGTGAAATTTTCTTCTGGTAGGTCACTCTTTAACCATTTTTGGTCTTTACTTAATAAAAATACTGAAAAAATGACAATTATAACAGAAAGTACCTTAATCATCCTTATAGAGAAATTATTATTTGATGCTTTCATATTTTCATATTAATTTTACTCCTAAACAGGTTAAAGTGTAATTTTAATTTTGTAGAGAAATAAATGACTTCTAAAATTATCAAAAAACCCTGGGGATTTGAAGAGATCTGGGCGCAGACTGAAGGTTATGTCGGAAAGTTTTTAACAATATACCCAGACAATAAGCTAAGTCTTCAATATCATGAAAAAAAAGAAGAGACCATACGAGTAATCAGCGGAGATCTCTTCTTGCATTATGGTACACATAATCACTTAAAAATTGACAAACTGCAATCTGGTGATACTTTTCACATTACACCAGGAACTGTTCATAGATTTGAAGCAAAATCGACTGAGGTTTTACTCGCTGAGGTTAGCACACCTGAACTATTAGATGTAGTTAGAATAGAAGATGACTATGGTAGAGCTGACAGTGATTAAATACTTAGCTATATGATACGAAAGTATGTCAAAGCTATATTAGAATCCGATGTTTTAAAGACAAACGCAGGAATTGTGATAGTTAGAAAATTTGACAATGAGTGGAAGGTATTATGTCTTCAAAAACATGATGGCACCTATGATATCACTAAAGGAATGATTGAACCAGGTGAATCACCCATTGAAGCTGCACTGAGAGAAGCATATGAAGAATCTGGAATAGATGATCTAAGTTTTACATGGGGATCTGATCCTATTTCATATGGAAAAGGTGTTTGTTTTGTTGCACAGACATCTCAAGATCCTATAATTCTTCCCAATCCTGTTACAGGAATAGTAGAACATAAATCATATAAATGGAAAAGCTTTAAAGACACAACAGAATCAATTTTAAATTATCTTATTCCAGCTATTCATTATGCTCAGAACCTTGTAGAAGAGTTATAGTTATCTAATAGAGATAGCTATCTATAGAATTATATTATTAATCTATAATAAACACTATTATGATAGTTGAAGATGTTTATAGCGAATACAAATTATTTTTTTAAGTTATCATTTTATCTGGACACAACATGTCAATATTTAGAAATCACAAGACTTCAGCTGATAGATCGGCAACTGACAGGAGCAGACATAAAGAAAAAATAAAGAAAGCAATACATGACGGAATTCACAATATTGTATCAAATGAATCAATCATTGGACAAGATGGAAAAAAGAAGATAAGAATACCCGTCAGAGGGATCAAGGAGTATAGATTTGTCTACGGTTCAAATGAAAAAAATAAAAAGACAGGCTCAGCACCAGGAAAAAATATTAGAAGGGGTCAAATAATAGGACCTCGAAAATCCGCTGCGGATAAAAAAGGAGATAAGGCTGGAAAGGAAGCAGGTGAGGAATTTTATGATGTTGAAATTACCCTAGAAGAGCTATCTCATTACCTGTTTGATGATTTAAACTTACCAGATCTTGAAAAGAAAAAATTTAAAAAAATCTTATCTAACAAATGGAAAAGAAAAGGCTACAAAGATGCAGGAATTCGCCCAAGACTATCAAAAAAAGAGACACTTAAAAATAAAATAAGGCGACAAAAAATTGCAAAAAGTCTTGAAAATGATGATAGTGTAGACGACTGCGATAATACAAGATTTCCGTTTCACAAAGACGACTTAAAATATAAAAATATCAAACAGTCCACAAGAGAAAATAGTAACGCTGTGATATTTTTTATTATGGATACATCTGGGTCTATGACAAATGATAAAAAGTTTATTGCCAGATCATTTTTCTTTCTTCTTTATCACTTTATTAGGCACAAATATAACCACACAGAGATTGTGTTCATATCACATACAATTAAAGCTAAAGAGGTGTCAGAAGATGACTTCTTTAAAAGAGGAAGCAGTGGTGGAACATTCATATCCTCAGGATTGGAAAAGTGTCTTGAAATATGTAAAAAAAGATATCATAAAGAAAACTGGAACATATACACGTTTCACTGCTCTGATGGTGATAATTGGCCTGAGGATAATGATAAATCAATTTCACTTTCTTTAACACTAAGAGACCTATGTCAGCTATATTGCTTTATACAGGTTTCCCCGAACAGTGAAGTTGAATCTATGTGGACTGACGGGGGCATGATAAAGAAATATGAACCTATTACAGATTCAAAATTTAAGGTCTCAAACATTCCAGATAAAGATCATGTGTGGCCTGAATTTCTGAAAATATTTGGAGGAAGAATATAAATGTCTGATTGGTCATTTTCTGATCTCAAAATATGGGATGAAAAAATATGCACAATAGCAGACAGCTACGGCCTAGACTGGCATCCTGTTAACTACGAAGTATGTGATTACTATGAAATGATAGGCCATATGTCATATTTTGGAATGCCTTCTCATTATCAGCACTGGTCTTACGGTAAGTCATTTGAAAGAACACACCAGATGTACAATGCTGGCATAGAGGGACTTCCGTATGAATTGATTATTAATTCTAATCCTGCAATTGCATATTTGATGAGACAGAATCACTTATATCTACAGATAATGATAATGGCACACTGTGTGGGACACAGTGACTTCTTTAAGAACAATAGAATGTTTAGAAATACAATGCCTGATAGCATAGTCTCTAAATTTAGAAACTCCAGACAAAGAATTCAATCATATACTGAAAATCCAAACATAGGATTAGAAAGAGTTGAAAAATTTATTGATATTCTTCACACAATTAAATTTCAAACTGAAAGAAATGAAAAAAAGAGAAAAACACGAAAAGAGATAAAGTCTGACCTGATTGAAAAAATTAATAATGACAGTTCAGGAAAGTACGATAATATTGATATTAATGCACACATTCTTGAGCCAGACTATGATCTTCTAGGATTCCTGCTCGACTATGCTAAACATCTAGAAGATTGGCAACTAGATCTAATAGAAGTAATAAGAGATGAGTCTCAATATCTAATTCCGCAAATAAGAACAAAGATATTAAATGAGGGCTGGGCAAGCTTTATTCACTACAAAATATTCCATGAATTAGATCTGCCACAAGGTCTTCATATACCCTGCTTAAAATCACACAATCAAGTAATAAGACCGCACGTTGGCAATATCAACCCATATCATCTTGGATTTTATCTATTTAAAAAAATAGAAGAGGAAAAAGGATTTGAAGAATGTCTTTTCATTAGAGAGATACATGACGATGAAGCAGCGTTGAGAATGTACTTAGATGATAAAGACTGCTTAGAGCTAAATCTTTTCTCATATTCTGAAAAAAAGAAATCTCACACAATTGATGAAATATCTGATGACGACGGCTGGAAAAAAGTAAAAAATGACCTCATAAAGGGAACTGGGCTAAATTCAATTCCCGTTGTATGCGTCGCAGATATATCAAAATCAGGAAATTTAATTCTACAGCACGATCATGACGGAAGAGATCTTCAACTTGAATATGCTGAGCAAGTTGTGGAAGGAATGTCTGAACTTTGGCCACACCAGGTAAAATTCTTTACAATAATAGAGGACGAACCCTGGGAGATTTGATATAATTAATACTATACTAGGGAAGAGCATCACTAAATGTCTGATAAAAATGAATTTTTAAGCATCATAGAGTCGCAGAGAAAGAAGTCTAAAACAAAGAGGTTTCATGGCACATTTCTAGACTATCTAAGCGTTTTAGATAAAAATCCAGAATTTGTAATGCTGTCTCATAAAAGGTTGTATAAGACAATAATGGAGATGGGCGCAGGGACCATTGATGAGTCTGATCCGCGACTAAGAAAGATATTTGACAATGAAACGACAAAAACATTTGACTATTTTAAAGATGAATTTTTTGGCATGGAAAAAGTTATAGCAAAGATAATGAGATATCTAAAGTCAGCATCTCATCGAGGAGAGGAAAGCAGACAGGTTCTTCTTTTAATGGGTCCGGTAGGAGCAGGAAAATCGGCCTTAATTGAACACGTAAAGCAGGCATTGGAAAAAGCCAGTCTCATATATCACTTATCTGGCTGTCCAATAAGAGAAGAGCCGCTACATCTTGTACCAAGAGGTCTAAGGCCTAAGTTTGAAAAAATGCTTGGAGTAAAAATAGAGGGAGATCTTTGCCCTGTATGCAGGCATAGATTAAATAATGAATATGAAAATAAATATGAGGACTTTCCTGTAACAGTTTCTTCATTTTCACAAAGAGGCCGTCGCGGAATTGCAGTTGTTCCGCCCATGGATGCAAATAGTCAAGATACAAGCGTGTTAATCGGATCAGAAGATATTTCAAAACTAGATCTATATTCTGAAGATGATCCAAGGGTTCTATCTTTAAATGGAGCATTTAATGCTGGAAATAGAGGAATAGTTGAATTTGTTGAAATTTTTAAAAATGAGATCGAATTTCTACACACTATATTGACTGCTACACAGGAAAAGCATGTTCCCTCTCCTGGTAAGAATGCAATGATTTATTTTGACGGCGTTATTTTATCACATTGTAATGAAGCAGAGTGGAATAAATTTAAGTCTGAACATACAAATGAAGCAATATTAGATAGAATTTTAAAAATTGAAGTGCCATATATTCTTGAGCTTGACCAAGAGATAAAAATATATGAAAAGATGATAAGTAGATCAGATTTTAAGTCCGCACACATAGCTCCTCATACGATTAAAGTTGCTTCAATGTTTTCAGTCATGTCAAGGCTTCAAGGTTCACAAAAATGTGACATATTGACAAAAATGAAGATATACAACGGTGAAGACATAATTGAAAAAGGAAGAGTTAAAAAAGTAGATGTAAAAGATCTTAGAGATGAAGCAACATATGAAGGACTAAATGGAATCTCAACGAGGTTTATCTTAAAGTCTTTAGACAATGCTCTATCAGATTCAGATAAGAATATGATAACTCCGAATGCTGTTCTTGAATCACTCATTAGGCAGGTTAAAGAGCAAATCATATCAGATGAGGATAAAAATAGGTATCTTGAGATATTACAGAAGATTGTAAGAGAAGAATATCTAAAAATACTTGAAAATGAAATAGCCAAGGCATTTGTTACTGCCTATGAGGAACAAGCACAATCTCTATTTGATTCTTATCTTGATAATGCAGAGTGCTATACAACTGTAGGAAAGGTGAAAGATAAGATCACGAGAGAAGAGAGGGATCCCGATGAGTCATTTATGAGATCAATTGAGGAGCAAATTGGTATTGTTGGATCGTCAAGAGACGGATTTCGTAGTGATGTGACAGCATATATGTTTGCAAAGATGAGACATGGTGAAAAAGTTGATTATAAGAGCTATGGCCCGCTTAAAGAGGCCATTGAAGGATACTTGATAACATCTGTAAAAGATATTTCAAGAATTGTTACAAGAAGCAAGTCAAGAGATGACGAGCAGAGAAAGAAATATTCTGAAATGGTTCAAACATTAATGGATGAGTATGAATATAGTCCAGATTCTGCTGAGGAAGTATTAACATTTGCAGCAAACAATCTATGGCGAGACTCATAAGATAAAAATAGTCAATGAACATTACAGGAGTGAGCGAAAGTCAGATACACAGAGAAATATTATCTGATTTTTTAAATTTATCTGAATTTGATGTCTTTTCTAAGCATGTATGCGCAATAAATGAAAGTATTGTAACGGAAGATCCTGTTCAAACATTTATGTTAATAAATAAAGGAAGTCTATATAATAGATTACTTAAGCCATTAATTGTAGATGCCGTAATAGGCGCAGAGAAAACTGCAGCAGGCTCAGGAGAAATTTGTCTAAATTTAATATTAAGCTTAGTTCCTCACTGTATAAGAGATACCAGGCAGAATGAAAGTCACAAAAGTATATGCGATGAGCTATCTCTCTGTGAAAAAAGGCTAATTAAAGACATAGTCGCAGTGGGACAAAAGCTAGATAAAGATTCACTATACACCATTCTTGATCAGGAAATATCAGGAGAAGAATCTAAAAGACTAGCATCTTCTGCCATAGAGATGTCAAGCTTAACAACGTCTATCTTTGTTGAAAGATCTAATGCAGTAGGAACAAAAATAGAAAAAGCGTCTGGATGTCAATTCAATATATCTGTAATTAATTCTTTTCTTATGGGAAGAGACTCCTGGAATAGAAAAAAGGTAAAATGCATCATAATTGACGGAATGGTAGAGACAGTTGGCGAGATTCATCATCTTTTAGAGGAGGCATCGATTTCCAAGGAACCGTATGTAATATTTGCTAGAGAGTTTAAACCTGAGATTCTTAGCACAATATACACAAACTTACAAAGAGGCACAATTGATGTATTGCCTATTTCAGTTGGGCTGGATGAAGATACAATAAATATTTTAAATGATATAGCAATAGCATGTAATACAGATGTGATTTCTTCATATAAGGGTGACTTAATATCGTCTGCAGTAAAGGCAGATTTATCAGTAATAGATAAAATTTCTATATCCAAGAATAGTGCAATAATAGAAAATAATAAAAGATCACCTCGTATTGACAGTCAGTTATCTTACCTTAAAAGAAAGAGATCACTACAAAGAACCGGTGAGATGAGAAGCTTATTTGATAAAAGAATTAAGTCGCTTTTAAGTGATAGAGTAACAGTATCAATAGGAACAGACATCAGGACAAAAGAAAGGACTTGCGTCGAGGAGGTTGATAAGTTTTTTAGAATGATAAGATCTTTAATAAGCTATGGATACTTCAAGACAAGCACAATAAAAAAGAGTAAATTTAAATATGACACTATGGCTAGAGACATAATAGAGAAAAGAGGTGGACTTTTGCCAACAGCGTGTGCATGTATTGCAATAAAATATGCAATATCAACTATTTCATCAATTTCCTCCACAGGCTATGCTATTATTGATGATATTTAGTTTTACTTATCACTTGCTGGTATTTAGTTTTAATATAAATGATGTCATATAGGAGAAAATATGAGTCAGATAGATGCAGTAATAAACTCTAGTGTAAAAAATCTTGTTGAGTTTATTAGACAAAAAGTTCAAAATAATATTGCTGAAGCCAATAGCAGAGGAATGATTAGCCTGAACGATGGAGAAGTTGATAAGATTGTAAACTTAGTTGATTCATCAGTAACTCAAGCACTTGCTCTTGGGTATTCTGATGTTGAGTCTGCAATAAATACTCTCAAAAAGGAATATAGCCTACAGTAGAATAATATGAACGGGTTAAAACATCTAATCCAGTGCCACTGTATGCTTCCTCAATTCAAAGGAAAAAAAGATCCAGTCTTTCACAAGTTTGTTGTATTTTCACAGTTTAATGATAATAGTGAAATTATACCAAAGATAGCTGCATGTAATAATTGTGGTGTTATTCATAACATAATCGATTTTTGTAGATCTGAGCTATATTATGGAACAGATGACACAGCTTCAATTATAACTAAAGATGATTTAAAGCACAATATTCCAGATGATATAACTAAGTTACTCATTGATCATAATTGTGATCTTGCAACATGGGAACATGTTTGCTTTATATATGAGAATAATAAATATGATGAGCAAATTATCATAGCAAAAAATAGAATTATGGGGTCTACACAAATTAAAATTGTAACCATTAACAGTGATGGAAAGTTAATTATAAAGTCTATTTTAAGAAAAGACGACGTAGATGGAAAAGCATTATGAAATATGGCAAGACAGAGCAAGATGTATCTGCTGAAAAATCGTCGCAGTGTCGAGAAATTGTAAGAGAAATTTTAAATTTTGGAGTAAATGAATTTCAGAAGATAAGAATCATACAGCTTTTATCTCTTGAGCTGGAAAATAGAGACCTCATGCTTAAAATTACAAACATTGTGAAAAAAGATGATGAAACTAGCAAAGAGAATGTATTAATTAAGATAGACTAGGAGAAAAACATGTCATCAAAATCTGACCTATTAGAGCAATGGGAAGAGCTAAGAGTTCTAATTGAAAGCATCAATCTTGATGTTCATAAAAATGCAAATGGAAACAAATCAGCAGGTGTACGCGCTAGAAAGGGCCTAAGGCTCGTAAAGCAAAGATCAGCAGATCTTGTCAAGGTTTCTCTTGCAGCAAATAAGGAGAAATAGTATATGGGGATGATTTGGATTCGACTTTGTAATCGAGATGAATAGTGCAAGCAGCCAAACGCAATACAGGCTTTAAAAGAGTTGCAAAACAATAGTTGCTAATAACAACAATTTCGACGAAATCCGCTTAGCGGCTTAATCGGGAGGTTGCTCAAAGCCTTCTATCCAATTTGAGCAAAGCAACAGACAAGTTGTAAAAATCAAAACATCTAATGCAACAGGATGGTAAACGATATCTTATAACCATCTATCTTTTTAGCTTTGTGATAGTAAGGCTAACAAGCTTGTGGATGACTTGAAATCAACATTATGAAGGACTGCGGTTCGATTCCGCACATTTCCACCATTTATTAAAACACGAAGCAGTTTTATTTGCAAATTTCTCTATGTAAAAAATACTTAAACGTACAATGATAAAAATTTTACTGGAGGTTTTATGACATGGAAATATGCAATAATTCTTGTTTCTAAAGACGGAGATGAAGAAGTTTGTGAACTAGTAGAGTTACATAGTAATAATATATTCAAAAGGGCAAACATATCATCTATTGAAGATTTATCTCTTGCACACCAAGATGTCGAAAAAGATGGAATAAATAGGGACTTCTACAGTTCAGGTACATTTAGAAGAGAATATAGCTGTGATACGCTTGAGTGGGAATTAATGTGGAAAAAATTTGATCAATATGACATTAATGATATTGATGATCTATACACAATTTTCGG
>NZAS01000099.1:0-593 GCA_002686195.1 Candidatus Pacearchaeota archaeon
AATTAGAGCCGTTGTCATCATCGCCGTGTGCTCCAATGAGTGCAAGGTTTCCATCTATTGCAACGCTGTTGCCGAAGTAGTCATCCTCTGCCCCATCGCTTGCTAAAAGATTGTCTTCTTGTTCCCATGTGCTGTTAGCCTCATTAAAACGGTAGATATATGCACTTCCTGAATTAGAGCCGTTGTCACTATTGTTGCGGGCTCCAATAAGAGCAAGGTTTCCATCTATTGCAACGCTGTACCCGAATATATCATACTCTTCTCCATCACTTGCAGTCAATTTTTGATATTCTTCCCATATGCTGCTAGCCTCATTAAAACGGTAGATATATGCACTTCCTGAAGAAATGCCTTTGTCATCATCACCGTATGCTCCAATAAGAGCAAGGTTTCCATCTATTGCAACGCTGTATCCGAAGATGTCACCGCTTGCCACACCATCTGGGAGTAGTTTGGTTTCATTTTGCCAAGAACTTCNANCNTCATTNAAACGGTAGATATATGCACTNCCTGAATNAGNNCCGTTGTCANTANNATNGCCGTGTGCTCCAATAAGNGCNANGTTTCCATCTAATTGCAACGCTNANGCCGAA
>NZAS01000099.1:598-48824 GCA_002686195.1 Candidatus Pacearchaeota archaeon
CACCGGCTTGCCNCANCATCTGGGAGTAGTTTGTCTTCTTNTTCCCATNTGCTGNTAGCCTCATTAAAACGGTAGATATATGCACTTCCTGAATTAGAGCCGTTGTCATCATCGCCGTATGCTCCAATAAGAGCAAAGTTTCCATCTATTGCAACGCTGTATCCGAATCTGTCACCGACTGCCCCATCATCTGCTTGTAGTTTGGTTTCACAAAAACATGAATTATCATCGCAGATCGTATCGTTACCTAGGTATATGCCGCCTACAGAAGTGCAATACGATTCTGTTTTAATAGTGCATGTTTCACCAATACAACATGCGCCAGTGATAACTGGCTCCACCCCGCCGCATTCAATATCTCCAAGAATGCTCCTTGTTCCAATAGATCTCTCTGTTGAATACCCACAAGCAAACCACTTTCCATCGTCAGACATGGCAATACCTCTATCGCACTTCATTATATTTCCGTCTGAATCTACTCCATTTCTTTGAAATAAAAAGTCAGATCCATCTGGAAGCGGGTATGTGTTTGTTTTATTAGTCATTACTTAGGTTGTTTATTAATATGAAAAGAAACTATCCACCAATTGATATGTTACTTCCAAGAATGTGCCATTCTACGTTCTTTATATTTAAATCTAAATTCTTATAATATTTACTAATCATGCTCTCTTCAGCTATTATTGGATATTTCAACAAAGCATCACCAAGCATATAAGACTTATTAATATAGAAACCATACAAATAAGCCCTCATAGAATGCTCCAGTATATTATTTCTAAATAATTCAAAAGCTTCTTCTATAAATTCTGCATCATACACAGAATTGCTCATATCTATAGCAATAGCAGAAAATCCATTATTCGAATATATAGATAGAGACTCAGCCATCTGGTTTCGAAGCTCATTAATGTTCCAACCTCCCATTTCGTCGTAATATAACAATAAGTCCGATATCTGAACAAATATCCCCATTTCTAATGAACTATTACTAGATGATAAATCATAAATCATAGACAACAATTCCGTAGACTTACTTTCTTCCATTGGTGATATTTGATCAAATTCAGAATATTTCTCACTATACTGATGTCTTAAAAAGACCCTCTCTACTCCACTAGATACAATAGAGCTTATCTTACTACCCAGTACATTTACAGAATTTTCAGATATCCACCAATTCGAACTATTAATCCCATTAGGTAAATCTATAACACTAATAGACCTATAGTCTTGATTCTCTATAAAAGTCGATTCTCCATTAACAGATAATGTTAATCCTGACCTTCCCCCCAATCTTGCAGACACATACGTTTGAATAAATGCTGTCCTTATATCATTTATAAACCTAAAAAATTCCTCATACAAAATATCTTCAGAATTATTATTAAAAACGAATCTACCAATACCATATTTCTTAATCTTAATCATAAAACTAGATATGTCGGATGGCGAATACCTTCCATTCTTAATAATACCACCCATGTCAAGTATTACCAAATCCACACTCCTACCCGTAGCAGACTCAATTGCGTCAAAAGAGCTATCAATATCGTTTATAAAATCAACAAAAGTAGCATCTGATATATCTTCGTAATTATTATCTTGAATATTTACTATTATTGAATCTGAGAAATCAAAAAGAGTTTTATTGTTAAGTGCATCATTTGTTATATCAATATTATTTGGCTTTATACCAAATGACATATTGATTATGCCTCCGAAACTAACCTTGTTAATATTTTCAATCTTTTTGGCATAAGATTTTAACCTAGAAATTACTCTAACAGAATCATTATCATAAATGCTCTTTATGTCCGATATTGATGGAGAAGAACCTCTAATTTTAGCTAAATGATTAATGTAATCAGTTGTTTGATAAGAGAATTCTCCATCAATCTCTTCTTCATTTAAATAGTTAGATGAAGTGTTCCATGAATTCCAATTGATTATAAGCTCATCATTTACTAGCAATTTATTTATTAAATTGTCATTATCAATAGGTTGATTTGCATATTTATTAGAAAAAATAACAGATGATCCCAGTCCACTATCTGTTATCTGTGGCGTTGAAGAGGACAATATAGAATAGTAACTAGAAAAATTAGAACCAAAAGACTGAATAGATCCCTGTATGAAATTATAATCCTTAGTTACACTATTTCCTCCGTGCATAATTCCAAACTCAACATCATCTACTGGTGTATTAATTTTAGAATTATTAAAAGATAAATCAAATGGATACTTATAATTAAAAGATTGACCATATATTTCATTGTTATATTTAAACTTTTGAATATTTTCTTTATTCGAAACATTAACTTCAAAATAATATCCAGCCGAAAGCTTGCCATTGTCATATACAACATGTCTTCCTGGTTCAGTGAATGTAAAATCTATAACGCCAGTTGGCTTGAGTGCCAAAAAATCTGCTGGCGACGCAGAAATAGACGCAAAGGATGTAATGGGCGAGTCAAGGTCCGTATCATCAAACGTAAACCTCTTGTGCATTTCTTGAAGAATAATATCTGCAATTACAGAATCCTTTAATTTCGCAACAGTCCATGCCGTTTTCCAGGAATCAAAATCATTACGATAAGGAGGGTCGTCTGAACTTCTCTCATATACGTAAACAGATCCAACATAAGAGTTAGTATACCTTGCTCCAACTGCACACCTTATATTACCATCAGACTTGATGCCCAAGCTAGAAGGTTTACCAAACCAATCAGAATTAATTCCATCGCTCGCAACAAACCTGTTTACCTGAACCCATTCCGTGTTAGATACACGCTCAAACAAATACAAAGAACCTGGTCCTATATCTTCTGAATACGACGCACTAACTCCAACCAATAACGATTCTCCGAGTACGTCTATGCTGCTCCCAAAATATCCATCATTAACGCCTTCATCGCCAAGTATTAATTTATAAAGTTGATCCCAAGATCCATTTTCTTGTTCTTTAAAAATATATACAGCACCTCGTGTTTCATTGTCGTTATGTGTGCTACTTGCCGAAACAATCATTAAATTTTCGTGTATAGCGACAGATGATCCGAATCCATCGTTTTCTTCTCCATCAGCAGCTTCTAATTGAGGAAAGTGTTGTTGCCAATAACCATCTTCATCAACTTTAAATACATACGCACCACCCTTAGCTATAAGGGGTAGTCCAGAAGGATGCCGGTCGTCAAACAAGGCTCCAACAATCAATTCATCTTTTGACGCCGACAAACTACTGCCAAACCAATCAAAATCTGTACCATCTGCAGCAATTAATTTTTGATGCTGTGACCAAGAGTTTCCGTCCCACTTGAATACGTATACAGCACCAGTCGCGATTCCTTGGCTGTTATCTCCTACTGCTCCGACAAATGCATACGAATCAAATATTGCAACGCTACTACTAAACAAATGTGGCCAACTTCCATTTCCACAATCCCAGGCTACTAGCTTCTGTTCCTTAATCCATTGTTCATCAGGATTTTTCTTATATATATAAGCTGCACCAGAATCCGATCCACATGAAGCATCGTTAATTGCTCCAATAATAAGCCTATCTTCGTTTAAAACTAATGAATTATCTGCTTCCTGTAAATCAACAGATCCTCCAAATCTCAGATAATTGGTCGTTACTACTTCGCCCAGAATTTTTTGTGTTTGCACCCATCCTATATCAGTCTCATATTTATAAATATAAACAGCGCCCATATTTTCCCAGCCATCAACTACCGCACCGGGAGAGCCGACAATTAATATATCATTACCAAGAGCTAAGCTTGTTCCAAATTTGTCCCCCTGTTCACCATCATCAGGAGAAATTTTTTGCTCTAGCCAACTATCTATTTGGTCGCAAGGACCCCACTGATCTATTATTTCTAATAGATCAGTGACATCAACAATTCCATCATTATTTATATCTGCAGAGCCGCCAAACTGCCCCCATTGATCTATTATTTCTAATAAGTCGCTAACATCAACAACTCCATCATTATTTATGTCTGCAGAACACGTTGTTAATATTCTAGATTCTATAGATGAGCTTCGTTCCGTACTGAGCAACCTCTTAGAAAATTCATCATACCTAAACCCTTCTTGAGATGGCATTTGAGATATATCATAACCGATAGGTGAATTAGTAAAGAAAATCTTACCCCCCATATATTTATCATAAACACTCTGATAATATACGCTTGAAGAACCCTCTTGTGGAATTAATGTAACAGCTTCACTCGAACAGAACGAACTTATATCAATATTAAATTTTTTAATAAGATCATCCGTCCAGTATGGGTCTCTATGCACAATAATATCATCATAAACATAAACTTTACCACCCATTCGTAACCCATGATTTTCACATGAATAATAAAAACTTGAATAATCAGATTTGACATCAAGCTCAACAACCCTATCTACACCTATTACTCCGGATTTTGACATTCCACTAACAGAAATTGATGAATCGGGGGTTTTAGAACTAGAAGACGTAAAGTACAAAGGATGACTTACTTTTGTATATCCAGAAGAACTATTACTAATATCTTGCTGCTTAAAAATATATTTTCTATTTTTAACAATCTTTAAATCCGGCTTAACTTGACCATTCATCTCGAATAAATCTTTTCCTAATTTATTTTTAACATTAACATCGACCGTTCTCTGATCATCACCTACCATGATCCTTATTCTGTCATTTAAAATAACAGCATCATCTGACATTATTCTAACATCAAAATTCTCCGTTAAGTCCTTCTTGTTGAAAACTATCTCCACATCCTGACAATAAATGTTCTTTCTCTTCTCTCTATCAGATAAGCCTTCAATATATGTACTCTCAATCCTCATCGCTCCCCTTTTAATATGATCTGTTTGAACCCCATGGAAAAGAGTGCTTTCAGAATCCCATTTTAACAAAATTGATTCAGGACTATCAAAAAATACCTTAACTTTTATCACAATATTTTTAGAAGATTGAATGCTATTTACAAACCTAGGAGCAAGAACATAACTAACTCCATTCAAAGATGATGCAAACATAGAATCTTTATTATTTATGGAAGAAAAATCTTTAACAGACACATTAAAGTTTCCGCTAAAATTATACGAGTTATTGTTTCCTCCAGACACACTTGACGTAAAAATCATTGGATGCTCTTCTGAAAGAGAACTTATACTGTATTGCATCCCATTTATTAAATACAAATCAGGTTGAGATAAACCAAAAGTATAATATGAATTATCATTTTGAGATACACCAAAAATATAATATGACCTATCACTCCCTTTTTTGTAATAAGAAGAAACTGATGTTTTATCGCCAACATCAATATGTATATCTTTCTTTGTAGAGAATCTCCATAAGTTACTTTTAGAGACTGTCATATTATAAATACCAGACGGAGCCAAACTGTCAAGTAAAAATTCACTTGATTTATTTTGTAAATTTATTAATTTTATTTTTAAAAAAGTAGGTATATTATTTAATCTAAAAAATAAAATACTTCCCTCTACTTCTGCGGTGTTAATAACTACAATTTTAGATGAAGCAATAACTGAATGCCCATAAGAATAATACTCATCTAGGTTAGAATTAAAAGAAGTATCTTTTGAAAGAAATATAGGAGAATATTTCTCTGGGATATATATTTTATATATAAAACCCTTCTTTAATACAAGAGTTGAGGTTGATCTCCCATTAACTCTAATAGAACCATTAAAGTAGTCTAGATACAACTCCTCTGTCTGAGATCTTCTCCCTTCATTGTTACTATTTTGACTCTTGCTTTCGACTATCGACAATGCGTCCTTAGACATATTCATAATTCTAATAGAATCTTCAGAATTAATATTTAAATTTATCGAGTCGTTCTTTCTGTCTCCATAAGAAAATCCATCGGCACCGTATGTTATGCTAGGTTTGTTTTTATTCTTTTCATTACTCATCAGACACCTCCCTGTGGATCTGGATCTGGATCTGGAGGATCTGGAGGATCTGGAGGATCTGGAGGATCTGGAGGATCTGGATCTGGGACTCCATTATCATCGCCGTCACCCATGGATCCGTCGCCATGTTCTGATTCATCAAGCAACAACCAATCAATATCCTCTTCGTCAATCGTTACAATATCACCAACCATAATCTCTTCTGGATATTCTCCGAAATCCTGATATCCCAAATGACTAATCATCCTTTCTTCACTATAGCTTCCTCCAATAAGATATACCTTAAATTCAGGAAGAGACATCTTTGTTTGATCAGTAATGTCTGAATTATCCTTTGGATCGGTAAAGTATGTCTGTGAATTAAACTTATCAATAATGCTATTTACAACCCTAACGTTTTGTCTAGTAAACCCAAGATATCCTAATTCTTTTGGATTTCCATCTGAGTCTATTTGATTGGAGATTAAATATGCTCCATATTTCTTAATTTGCTCCAAATACTTCTCTGCACCCTTCAGGTGAGATATTGTGTCTGTCAATTGCCTTGGAGCATACATCGTGTCTAATATTGCATAAATAGGCTTCTCTGCCCTACTTCCATCATTTACCCTGTGTCCGTTTATGTACATAAGCACTGCTGCTGCAAAATCCAAATCAACCCACCCTCCACTTTTTGCTCTAAACCTCTTGTACTGCCTAGCAACCTCGACCTTATCATCTCTGCTGTGTTTATCGTCAAATGTCAACGAGCTAACAGAGCCAGAAAGTCCGCCTCCTAAGCTAAAGATATTACCCAGCAAATACCATCCTATTTTTTGCTCTTCGCCATTCACGTATACAGTAGGAATAGATGTATTATCTCCACTCCAATGTCTATAAAAAAGAGATGATGATGTAGATATAAACAACATACTTTCACACCCTATAAATAATTTATCAGATATTATCTTAATAGAATGAACAGATAAGTTTTTTCCATTTTTAACCAGAAGACCTGAAGCTCCAGAAAAATTAACAAATGAATCTGTAAATGGATTTTCTCCATGCTTATTTACCATTAATCCATTAGATGTAGTTACATACATTCTCCCATAATGAACTACTGCTTTTCTCATAAAGAATTCTTCTGTATAAAAAATTTCTACAAAATCTTTTCTTCCTGGGTCCCTTCTGTAAATAGACTGATTAGAAATGGCAAAAACATATTCCCCTTCCTCTAAAAATTCATAAATTGGCACCTGGTCGGGAATATCCGAAACGGACATAAAGGTATCTCCACCATCATCTGTTTCTATTAATCCAGAATCTGTGCTAATCAACAGCCTATCTCCAGCTCTGTCATAGAACATAGCATACGCATTGGTTGTTGATGAACCAAATATCTGCCTTTGTGTCAATGTTGGACTCAAGCCATATATGTCATATCTTAATCTATATAGTCCAAGGTTAGTAGAAAAGAAAATACCAGACCTTGGATCTATCCTTGGAATTATAATCTGGAACACAATTGGACCCTCGTCAAGAATCCAGTCCGTATCCAAAAGGGACGATGCCAATCCAGCAATATTTCCTGGTAATTCAACGTTATATAAATCTTTAAAATGTACAGAAACATCACCAATCCTAAAAGCTACACTATCATCTATTTTTTTCTTAAGCTCTAAAAGAGTTAGGTTATTGACTGCTATTCTAAAACCTAAACCCTCAGTAAAAAATCCATCTATTCCAATTGCTTCAAAATAATTTCCATTTTTTCTAAACTCGAACAAATTAACTAGAATCCCCTGATCTGCGATGTGTTGTATTGAAATGCCAGGCTCTGGGTCTTCAATTATATTAACAGAAACCTCAGAAACATCTCTAATTACAGAAGATGCTGATATCCCCTCTACTTCAGTAAAGACACCACGAGGAGATATAATTGCCCCAAAGTTCCCAAATTCAGTACCAGGAATTCCACTAACAAAAACAGATCTGTTTGTTAAGAGAAAAACTTTTCCCGGATATATCTCTGATCTAAAAAATTTATGTGGAGCTAATGCAGTAGATAAAGAAGCTACATTCTGCGCATCCCAAGTAACTCCAAAATCTTCGCTAAACAAAACTCCATTTGATGTACATGCCCACATCACATCGGGATCGTCAAGATATATAAAGTCATAAAATATCATCGGAGGATCTAGTTGTCCACTAGAATCCCAAAGATCAAGAGCTGTTGTCGCCACTTCTTCAGAGGACTCTATGCTGTTGCCGTCTTCGTCCGATATTCCATAGAAAGAATATCCATCCCCAGTCGACATCTTTACTGTAAGTGGGATTAAATCTTCCCCAATCCTTCCATCATGCTGTATTTCTGGAATCATATCATGGGTTATCTGATTTTTAGTAAATTGCGTTGCACTTACAGACTCAACCATTCCAGCAGATAGGTTTCCCTCAAATTCATTTGCCTCAAAAGTTACCCTCAAAGATGGAAACTCAATAAGATCATTAACAGTATAAGCAATTGGGTTACCATCAGGGATTGGTACAACAAGATTGCCCAAGCTTCTTTCTGTAGTTAGTATCCCAGTTTCAAAATCCAAATGATATAGCATTCTGGCTATTTCATCATCTATATATAGCTGATATGGAACGTTTGGGTCAAATGTCGAAAGATCCATATTCGTTGACCAGACTTTTCCATCACGAGGTCCGGTTGTCCAATCTTCAATAGAAATCCCCTCTGAAAAATTTATCCTACGGTCATCTAGTTCTGATATCTTATAGTGACGATGAATGTCCGTTATTTCTTTTGTTGCTTCAGTGACCGGAGCATTAAGTGATGAAAGATTTCTTCCAAAATCATTATCAATCACAACATTTCCGTTAGACAACGTAACAGATGCTATAAACTCAGAAAACGATGGAACCTCGTTTATTTCAGTAAATCCAACATCTCCCTCGCTAACGACTTTTCTAACCATATACCTGTATGTTCCAGTGCTAAGAAAAGCATTAATATCTCTATATTCTTTAACTCCACCAGGAAGCGTCTCTATTATTTCAAAATCAATTCTACTATTAATTGATCTGTACACTTCAAATCCATCAAAAGAATCCTGAGAAGATTTCCACTCCAAAACTGCGTCATCTCCATCAGACACAACAACTAAATCATATGGGGAATCTATGTTTCCAGATCTTCTAGGAGTCATATAGACTAATGACGGAACAACTCGACCATCGTCAATTGGATTTACACTCTCAATGCCATAACTAGTTACTGATGTAATCATGTAAATGTAAGTTTCATCGTTTTGTGCTGAATAATCAATGTATTGATATCTATTAGAAGAGACTGTATCCAGCTTAATAAATGATTCTGGCTCTATGCCTGCTGCTGAATCTGTTCTATAAATTGAGTAATAAGCAATATTCTCCATATTAAGAGGAGGACTCCAGTTTAATAAAACAAACCCGTCACCAGGAGACGCGTATAAATTTCCTGGATATGGCGGCTTATCAAAAAACTCCCTAGACTGAATAAGGGCCTCACCAAAAACAGATGTAGATACATTGCCACTTCCGTCTATTGACTTTATTTCAAAATCATATTGACTTGATAATTCAATTATATCAGCATCCACCTTAAATATAGCCGCACCCCCAGATGTTCCACTATAAACCTCCTCTGGGTCTCCAAGCAAAACATCCACATCACCCTCTTCTCCAGGAAGAGGTACAATCTCAAGGTGCTGACGATCTGCATCATCACTAACAGGGAAAGTAAACGATGGAACTATATCGGTAGCGGGACGATCTTGACTTTTTTCAGAATCAACAATTCTAACAAAATAACTCAATCCAACATTTAATACAGTAGATACTCTAACCTCTCTTAATGAAGTAGCAAGCGTTTTTATGTCCATGTTAGTTGCATCTATTTCGAAAGATTGAATAAATAAATCCTCACCGCCCTCCCATATAGAATTGAACTTAGCATGAAGAATGCTTCCATCAAACCTATATAGATAATATGCTGGTAAATCAAACTCTATATTTCTAATTGAAATTGCTTTAGAGAGAGCAGCCCCGGAATAGTCAATCTCTAAAACAGGATACCTTGTAACTCGCACACTATAATCTACCACGTCTATAGGGTCTGGATTTGTCCATGAAACATCAATTGCTCCACTAAACAATACATCTAATGATAAGTTTTCTATTGGTGGAGGCGGAGTGAAGTCTTCACTAATTAGATTGACAGTTCTACCGAGACTTAGACTTCCTGCGAGATATCTGTGCACTATAACTCTATACTTTTGATTTGAAAGAATTGGATATTCTACAGATGGGGGTAAGCCCCCATCAGGAGGTTGGTCTCCCAATACATAGAAACTTACAAAAGAAGCTGAACCGACATTGAATGCCTGCATTAAATCGCTCTCTATAGAGGTTCCATCATCATTTATTTGAATAATTTGAATTTTTGTTAAAATATCATCTTCTTCTGGAATGTCTACTACAGGGGGTGTGAAATTATCATTAGATAGAGATGTGTATGGATCACTGTATGGGTCAATATCGCTTAATAAAATATCATCTTCATCATCTGGCAGTTGCCATATCACCTTTAGACCTGTCGCTCCGCCCCAATCAATAGTGTCTACTCTCATAAAAGAAACATCTGGAGGAAGTAGGTTTGACCTTGGCTCTAAAATCTTTTCTATTTCATGAGATGAAACCCCGTTAATACTAACACATTTTATAAACATCTTATAATTAGAAGAATTGCTTAAATTAAGAAAGATATAATTAAGATCGTTTTTATCTACATTTATAACCGATTCATCTCCAACCTGAGCATGATCATATCCAATTGCGTGGTATCTTATTTGAATATAGGAAATCAGATTGTCGTCTGGAAGCATCCATGAAACCTGCGAAGTTTTATTTCCATTATATATCTGTATGTTTATTGGACTTTGAGGTGTGTTTAAGTTTTGATAAGTTGTGACAGATATTGCGCCTGCAAAAACAGATTTATTTCCAGACATGTCAACTGAACGAATCCTATATATGTACAAAGAATCTTGACTAACAGAACTGTCTATAAAACTCGTTTCACCTCCACTTTCAAGGTCAAACTCAACATCATCTATATAATCAAAATAATCAGATTCACAATCGGGGTCACCATCACACAAATTCCACTCTTTAATCAAATCAATTACATCTTCAAAGCCATCCACATTCGCCCTAAAAATCTCAAAATGATGTAAATCCAAATCGCCTGGTGCCGACCAAGATATCTTCACCAAATTATAAGCGACATCTGACACTTGAAAGTTCAGAGGAGCTCCTGGGGGAATTAAATCTTCGTATTCAATTGCATAAAAATCAGAAAAACCGCTAAATTCTCCTAAAGCACCAACCCTTCTTCTTACATAAATATAACTTGTCTTATTATCTGGTAAATTTATTTTTTTTGATATAAAAACACGCGTAGATATCTTATCTATAAGTACGGTTCCAGGAGAAACAACAACTGTAGATAATCCATCTGGATCTTCTAGTACTTCAAATCCAGATATAACCCCATCGCCAATGACTTCAGACAAAAATGCAAGACTATTGTCTATGGAGAAAAACCTATCCCTATCTATCTTTGCTGAATATGTATCTCCAGAAGTAAAAGAATAAAAACCAAAATGAGGACTCTTAATTCCCATACTAACTCACCACGTTAAACTTAACAAACTCACCATCTTCAAGTTCAAACATAATAGCAAACGATCTTAATATTGGAACTCCAGACTCCTCTCCGCAAGAAATATCCTCATCTTGATTCGTCACTCTAAATGTATAACTATTATTTTGAGATATAAACACATCTCCATCAAACGCATCTATTGATAAATAATAAGTTACTCCGGAGCTAAAATCATTATCTGATGTGGTAGGATTAAATTCGATTGTTTTTACCTCGCCGGACATGAAAGTTTCACCATTTGATGGGAATGGAGAGTTACCAACAAACCACCCATCTGTATTGTTTCCACTAAAATATGACTTAAACAAATTTGTTCTTTGTTCGTTTTCATAGAATTTTATTCTAAAATCATATGTTTCTATGTCGCTTAAATTTTGAAAGTCAAATTCAATCTTGTTTATAAAGCTTATTCCACATTGTTCTATAAAAGTTCTTTCATCACTAATGACAGTAGGAACTAAATTCTCTATAATTTCTATTTTTGTAAAATATTCATGATCGCAAATAAAAGAATTCTCTGACGGAGGGATAAAGGAAACATAAATAGTTTCATCAGGAGATATAGAATACCCCTCACCTGTTGGAAACGCATCGCCATTAATCCTAAAGAAATCCAAATGATCAATTGTATTATAACTATCAAAAACAGATGTTAAATTAACATCCTCATAAAAGGCAATGTTAAAATTAACGATCCTAGAGTTTAATTCTGTATTAATATAATTAAACTCCACAGAATTTACATCAACACCATACCCATATGGACCATACTCTACCGGAGGTGCCGATGCCTGCTCTGATGTTTGCGGAGTAAGAAGCCTTACTCCAATACGAAGTCCTTCTCCTAGTTGCAAATTATCAGTAGTGAATAACCTATTCTCTCCCACTATTTGATAATCATTGAATTCTGTAGAATTATTTGCATTTATTCCAAATATTATATCAGCAGAAACCGGAATGAACTTATCGGATGTTAAAATGCCACGCTTAATTCTACTTGGCAGTATAAAATTAGTAGTGAATAAATGCGAAGATTCAACAGCTACAGATGTTATGTTTATTTTATTCAAAGATGGAGTTATATCCCTTACGTAAGAAATTAATACGACTTTAACCTGTAAGAATTGTCCATTTAGAAATGACAGATCGAATCCACTATCTTCGTTCTTTAACGTCAATTCAAATTCAGACTCAAGCAATTCGTTTCTACTTGTACCAACTCGAATATGAAACTGTATTTCTGTATTTTCTGGAACACTAGTTTCCCATGTAATTTTATCCCAAGAAACGTGATTATTGCTTGCATTAAATACTTCACTATAGAATATTCCAACCTCTTTAGAAATCCTATCTGCAGAATAGAATCTACCATCACCATCATAATCAAAAATAATTTCTCCAAACTCGTCAAGTTCTAAAATTTTGTTTGAATTTGTAAAACTCCTAAGTGTTTCAATATCTAAAGATGCAACCAAATTATCATTATATCCATCTCCATCTTCATCTGGATCTGACAATAACATTGTTTCATTCCCAGCTTTATCAATCATTTTTAGATAAATTTTACTGTTACTTAATTCGCTATCCAACACCTTTTGGATTTTATCTTCAGATATAACCCAAAGAGTCCCATATGAGTCTATCATAAAATCTCTTATGGAAGATGTAGTCTGCATAACAGACGTCCACGCATTGCTGAATTTAAATAAATTATTATCTACTGCGATATAGATGTATTCAATGGCACTTCCATCTTCTTGGGGTTCCAACATTGATTTAATTTTATTTACAGAAGATGGTATAGTTGAAAACGAATTAACGAATGATACATCAACGCCAGAACTTCTAACTACATGACCAGACCCCTCCATCCCAGCATAAACAACAACGCCTATGTTTCCAATTGATAATACATTAGAACTGGCGTCTATGTGGACTATTTCAGATGTCTCGGCTGGAATATCAAACCTATATATAATTCCAGAATTTCCTGTAGCTGCATAGATAAATCTATCAAATGCAGTTATTGAGTTGACGCTCTGAGATAAATCATCTTGGTACATAGACATCACATCTCCATCATATTTATATACCGCACCTATACCATCATTCTCGTTTGATGCAGACAAATACATGTTTTGATCAAATGGAGATCTTGCAAAATCACTAATATAATTCTGAGATACACTTCCAACCAGAGTGTAGGACTGAAGATCTCTAGTCTTATATAGTTTTCCTATTCCCCCAGGGGAACCGATGGCTATGAAGAGACTGCTTTGAAATACAGTTATGAATGATATAATCGAATCACTAGACTCTTCATGAAAAGTTTTTACCAACTCAACTTCACCACTTTCATCATATCTGTATATGGAGGGTGGCTGACTGACGGAAAAGAACATTGATGTAACCTCTTCGCCTGAAGGATTAAATTCAGTCAAAGAAGAACCCGTTTCTGATGAAAACTCTTGAACAAGAGTGGATTGAGTTAAGAAATTACCCATCTCATGATTGACTTCACTATCAAATAAAACTGGATCTATTTTCTCTTCACCGTCTAAAGTGAAATTATCATAGTTAGATATAATCATCTTATCTACGCCAGATACTGGATCAAATGGAATTGGGATCCCTCCGTCTCCTATTAAATTCTCTATCTTGAGGGCGAGCCTCTTGGATCCAATTACCCTATCTATGACTAGTTTTCCAACCGGAGGCTCTCTGTCTAAAACTATAGAGTCAAAAGGTCTCTGAGTTACAATATCATCAACAAAAATAGAACTACTAGACCCATCTACTAAAACAATTCTTTGTTCTGCGTTTTGAAAACCTAACTTTTTAGGTCGTCTAACTATAGAGCCAAGGGCTTGAATCTCTGCATTATTAGGAGTAAAATCATCCCTAACTGTTATGTCAGACTGGATTCTTACTTCAACTAAATCTGTAGGAAGAACTGGAGAATGAAATGTCAATTGAGTATTAAATGGATTAAAATGATATCCATTATTAATCTGTGTTCCATTTATTAAAACATTAAAAAAGTCTCTAAATTCATAAAGATCATCGTAATTTTCTATAGAAAAGTTCTTGCGTTGATTGTTGGAATTAAATTCGTCAACCAACGCATAATCACTAGATTTAAACCTTGTAATTCCTATTTTTTTAGTATTAAATTTCTCATCCATATAACTGAGTTGAATAACCTCAGACAATGAGGATATCATTAATGAATTGTATTTAGTCCAAAGTACGTGCTTGTTTGATATGAAATTTGGAGAATAATTATCCTGCACTCTATCCTCAGCAGATGATATAACTGAAATTTCTGAGTTTCTCAAATCTAACTTTTTAATCCTATCTCCTATCATCTCATATATATTATTTTCACAGCAAATAAACCTATGAGAAGAATTTTTAATAGACACAGAAAGAACCTCTCCGCCTCTGAGTCCGTCATCATATCCATACAGAATAACATCGTTATTAAATATTTTTATAAGTCCATGCCTAAAGGGTATCCATATCGAATTTAAGTCATCTATCTCAATTTTGCCTGTTACATAAGATATTGTATGGATATTTCCGACTATTTTCTTGACATCTGAACTCAACACAGATATAACCTGAGCATCTACTTCACTATTTACAGAAGACACATATTTTTCTATATTATAGATTCTAAAAATAGAATCCTCATATACCAAAATAAGATTATTATTTTTGTCAAACGCCATTTGTATTGGAGACACAAAAGAACCAGACTGACCTTCAATCTCAGTTCCAGAAACATCAAATTTATGAAAATGAAAATGATCTAAACTAAAATAGATTCCACTATCAATGTGCGTAACAAAGATAGTGCCATTTCGATCTATTATTAAATTCCTAAACCCGTTGCCTACAGAAGTAAATCCAACCTCAGAGATTAAGCTATCGGAAGTGAGAGTGAAAAATGCATTCTTATCGAAATCATAAAACTCAATACCAGACTCAGATGTTACCCACATATCCCCGCTATTATTCACTAAATGAGATATAAATTCTCCAGTAGAATTTGCAGTTGATGGACTAATCATTCTTACACTGAATGGATCAATATCATAGGTTGTGTTGTATCTAATAAGCGATATATTCATACTTCCAGAAATAGAATCTGAAAAATCACCAACCCTAATTTCTTTCCTGAAATCTAATCCAGAAACAACCACGTCATCCAAGAGATATGGGTTTACTCCAATCTTAACAGAAGAAGTGTCTTCTGCAGTGCTTGATAAAAGCATATAATAGGCATTATTGAATATTGCTCCTTGAGAAGATCTATCAGAATAATCAAAAACAACAGAGGCTATGTATGTTACAGGCAACTCTCCTGTAAAGTTTTTCTGAGTGTGTGGATCTGACGCAATCCTCCTATTATCAAAAGAAATTGAATAATCAAATTTTGAATCATAATCGTCTGAATTAGAACTTCTCCACTTTCTATCTAATGAATTATAAAAAGAATAAAACAAAGAAGAGTTGTAGTCTGTAGGTGATGAATTTATGGTTGCGGATGAGTATGGATCTAATAATGACAGATCTTCTCTTTGAAATACAACAAACATATTTCCATTGTCATCGCTAATTGACACTTTAGGATATCGAGAGCTTTGATTGGTAGACGTAAGCTGGACCACATCACTCATCCCTAACAATGACGAAGATAATTTTCTATAAAATACCTCATAATGTCCACTTATAGTATCGTGCCACACGACATGAACGCTCCCATCTGTAGCAACTGATATACTTGGATAGTCAGATAATGCAGAACCAACAGTATCTACTTGGAAGTCAGACCCATCAGAAGCCGAACTGTGCCACCTTTCTGTGTTCCTGTCAAACATAGCCATCTTAATATGACTCCTTCCTGTAGATAGCGTCTCAGACCAAGCTATTAAAACCGAATTGTTATTTGATGTAATATCCGGATGAAAGGCTCCATTTTCAGAAGAAGACACCTGAACATCGTTCCCTCCAAACGAACTTGAATCCCACTGTCCGCTATCTCCATGTTTAATCGCATAAAATATATCATATTTGCCAAATCTATTATCCTGCCACACAACGTGAACATTATCAATCTCATCTATTGAAATTCTTGGCAAAGATGACGATTCTATCTCTGAAGCTATGATTATAGGATTTGACCACCCTATATTGTTCTTAACAGCATATGCTATATCTGAATGGTCTGACCCACTAGATTCAAAAACAATGTGTATATTATTGTTTGAGTCAACTTTCGCATCTACGTTACTAAATCCAAAACTAGATTCTGCAATCATAGACGCGCTGGACCAAATACCATCTTCTACATATGAATACCAAAGTTTACCTCTTCCTCCATTAGAGTCGTCGTGCCAAATAACATGATCCACTCCACGATGATCTCTCACCACACACGGTGATACTGCGCTTGATTGACCACTTGCATCAGAAGACATTGACGTTATTTTTATTAAGGAATGATTAGCCTCTCCGTCCCTTTTCGCAAATGTCTTAAGCTTCCCATCTCTTCCTGTAAACCTAAAACTAACTCCCCTTGACATATCAAGCTCAATGGTGTCATTGAATTCTTTGAAAATAATCTCATTTTCCCTAAACTCAATAATTTCTTTATAATCACCATCATTGAAATATACACCAAACCCATCTTCTGTTTCAGATGACACCGGTCTCCTTGAGTCCTCAATGGTATTAACTGAAATGTCCAAATCGACAGTATACCCAAGTTTTGAGTCTACATAATCAAACCAGTTAGTCCCTGGATTCTTGTGTGAGAAAAAGCACTTACCACCAGAGACATACGAATATGGATCTGGATCAAGTTCATCAACATTTATATTAGAAGTCTTTCTATAAAATTTTACAATGTCGCTGGTAGATAATATTTTTTCCCATCCATCAGAGTTTGACAAAATAGAAGATGATCTGTCTCTATATTCTCCAACTATCTCAATCTCATATAACTCTTCAAACAATACAGAAGAATCTTCGACTATCGAACTCAGTAAAATTTCATCAACCAACTCCTGGATAGTCTTGTCCTTAAGGGAAACGACAATATAATCTATAAGACCCGGAGATGCCTCTGTAGTTTCGTGAACTATGAATTGATCATTATATATTTTAAATTCATGTACAACCAACCCCCCAAAGAGGGTTGTTTGCTTTATAGTGAAAACTACATTTTTATCAAACCCTACATCTGGATTCACCAAAGAACTATATTTTCCAACGTTTTTAGTTGTCGTATCAATGTTAAGACCACTATTTATATATGAGTAAGCGGTCGTCCCAGTTGTATTGATTATACTCCAGTAATCACTTTCTAACCTTTCATTCTGATTAAAATAAGTATCAACATCATAGGATGGCACTACGTTTCCAGACACAATAGATGCACCTTGGTTGTGGTCAAAAACTATCTTATCTCCAGATGGAGATTGAATCATTGACTCTACAGAAATCTCCATTGAATCTAAACCCTTAACAGCTGAAGTTATAACCTCTGACGATGAATCAATCTCAATAATCTTACCAGACAATGTGCTATTTTGACTATTTATGCTCGCTAAGTATTTTCCATCTCTAAAATCTAGAAAATCTACGGATTGTCCGGAAAAATTAAGATGCTTCACAAAAGACATGTCAGTTAATTCCCCTGAATTCTCCATAAAAGTTGAGTCTAAAAGATAGTCAAACTCCTTCAAGGTCAAACTAATAGGAAAAAGGTCATCATCTACTGTAGAGCCAAATGGCATAACTGTTATTGAACGAGAAGATGTGGTTGAGGTAACGGTAAATTCATCATAGATAGAACCAAATTGCAAAACCACACCATCAACAAAGATAGATACCTTGTCATTCTTTCCAGATATAACTAGCTCAATAAAGTCACCAAGATATATCTCCTCCTCAATTGATCCATCAATTGTATTATTAAGAACTATCTTATCTGAAAAAATACTAACAACGACCGACATAGATCCGTCGTCGATTTGTATATCATAATATCCACTCTTTTCAGAATCGACAGATAAGGATTTGAAAATGAACTTGGCAGCCCAACCCTTGCTGTTATTTACATAATGTTTCCACAGAGAGCCTCTCATTCTAAAGTGAACATGTGAAAAGTTTTGAAAATCGTCCTTGTCATCAGATGCAGACACGGACACATAATAGTCCCCACCTTGCTTTAAGATACCAGATGGGATTCTATATGAAGAATCGAATGTCTCTATAATTTCAGAAAATAAATTGTCTGCACCCCAAAAAGTCCCAATATTTATTTTAACATATAACCAATGTCTCCCAAATGGAGAGATCACATCCCATTCAACCAGTGGAGAATCTGTATTTACTACAAGATTTTCAGACCTACCCTCAACAGATAAATCTCGAACATAAAAACCGGAACTCGATATTACTACCTCTTCGGTACTTACGGGCTGACCTACGGTTCCATCGTATATGGGGGTTATGATCGCATATACCCTATCTCCTGTCTTTGTTTTTATTCTTGCTGAATTTTCATTTGCAAAATCAACTAATTCTATCCCATTTACATACCATGATATTTCATTCTCACTCTGATCATACAAAACCACACCTGTGTCAGAGCCAATAACGCTATATTCTATAGTTAGAATGTCATTCTCTCCAGGACTATCTGGGATAATTTTGACATAATTAACTAACGGTATTTCTTGACTAATATCAATGGGTGGCAACGTGGTTCTCTCACCCACATCTACATCATCATATGGGATTAACTCAGCAACCCACGACTGTCCGATCCTTAGGGACGTTCTTGGTATAACGGTAAAATCAGTTAGATGAGTTTGTAATTCTCCATTCTTGTACCATAATAGCCTAGCAGACGCTCCGCTTTTGCTTAATGTAAAATCAACACTCAGGTCTTCGGTTAACGACGGTGCTTCTGGTACGTAATAGAATGATGTTACAAATGGAATCGAGTTTACTCTAAATGCAAAAACTTCGTAATCGCTATCTAATAAGAGATTGTCCCTACCCCTGATTTGCCCGTAATATATCTTTCCTCTACTTAATGGCTGAGCTATGTCTAACTCAAAAGAATGTGCTGTGTTTTCATGAAATCCTTGATTAAATAAATTCCCCACAAAGTCTGGACCACCAAGCCCTTCAATACTTGTTCCTATGTTGATCTCATAATACTTTTGATATACACCTGGAGATGCAACAATAGACCAATTAAAGACTATACCACCAGTTGATGTATTGATGGGAGAGTCAAGAGGACTTGTTTTATTGTTAATTTTAAAATTAGTAATTTGCATCTATTCTAACTCTATTCCATATCCGTCTATTGTAATTCCGTTTTTTGTATCTGACTCAAATGATGATGAATCAGAATCCTTGTCGTCAAATCTAACCAACTTAAGCATATCAACCTCTTGAGGATTTGTAAAATTCCTTCTAGACAACCACGAAGTTGAAGAACCCCTGTATATATCACCCTCACTGCTACCCAAGTATATTTCAGACGAATTTCCTGCCATACTCTTTAGGTAATTAGTTGATACTTCTTTATATGGCAAAAACAAAGACTGTTTGTTTTTCTTAAAAGATCCATCTGAACCAAACGTTACACCCACCCCTCTATTTATAATTTTTTTAATTAAAACCTCATTATTAAGACTATTGTTGCATATAAAAAGATCCTCAATAGCTGCAATACTCCTAACTACAGATGGAGCAAACCCAGGGGCAATATCATTTATAGCAAAAGATCCAACTGGCATTTGGTTTAATCCGCTTGGAATATCCCCTGTTGGTGGTGACGAAACAACCTCTATGTCAGATTCTATCCCATCTATATAGATAGTAAGATATCCAGATACTCCATCATACACAACAAAGAAGTGATGCACCTTACCTGTATCAAAGGATTCAGACTCATAAATATATGAACTCTGAGAATCATACAATTCTATTACAATTGTATTTTTATTATTATCATAGCATTTTTCATAAAACACAAACGAACTGTTATCATCAATAACAAAAGTGTTTGTCTCGCCCGATAGACTACAGGATGCCTTGCTAAATATGGGTATTTTTATATTATAAAATATCTCTGAATCGGATTGATCAAATACAACACCATAATTGACTGAGTTTAGCCAAAAACTAAATGTCATCTGAGAGGATACTCTAAGATTTCCTGAATAAGACAATCTAGAATTCTTGCTTAATCTTAAAGCCCTATTAAATCTTCCATCCTCCAAGGATCCACCGCTATTGGATAGCGGAATAAATATATTTCCGGTAGAATAGTCTCTAATTGGCAGCTCGTCAAAATTGCAATATAAACTAGAATCTCCATCTAAGGAATCAAAAGATAATAAATTTTGTTGTAAAATTCCACTCATTACTTATGTAGCTCCATATAAAAAATCTATTTGAGGCATCTCTTCAGAAACTCCCGAAGATTTCCCTAAAGTTCTTTTTATCCAAAGATATATAACATCCCCAGAAAGCATATCTGCGCCGTGAGCTCTTTCCAGCGTTGATATCTTAATCTCCTCTTCACTCGATAAATTTATCTCTTCAGAGTAACGTCCACTGCCTCTTAGTCTTGGGTCGACCAATCCAGTATAAGAAGTTGAGCTTGGAGAGGTATGAAATAGGATTTCATCTCCAGATTGAATCGGATATGGCAAGTCTTCATTTATAAAAAACTTATTAAGAGAAATGCTGTAATCTGTAATTACTCTTTGTTGTCCATCATTTTCTCCACCAGAAAAACTAACTAATTGACCAGCAAAAGGAGATACACCTCCAGAGTCAGTTAATGGAACGTTTAGAACAGACTCGTCTATACTGTTGACAGTAAAATAATCAAATCCCCCAGTAGAAATATGTATAGAAAATGACTCAACAGCAGGAACTTCTACAAATATATTAAAACTAGATTTCTTAACACTGTTCCATCCAGTTGCACTTATAGAAACATCACTTATTGATAAACCACTAGTATTAACGACAGCAAAACATCTAAATTGATCATGAGACCCATCTGAACCTTCACCAAAAGATGAATTAAATACCCTATTTATATCAAGAAATTTAACCACATCTTTACTTGCGTGAAACTGATTAGTGGTGTCAAACATCTCCCTTGAATCCAGTCTTAAAAAGCTATCCTCATAAGATGAAACTTTCATGATCTCAGAATTAACTTGAACATAATTAATGTCGTTCAGATCAGACAAATCTTCCACAGACATATTCATATCGTATAGAGACGTAGATGAAGTTAGCAGTGACCCGTCATATACTTCTCTGGAATTAATGTATTTACCAAAAGACCTTTGTGTTGTGTTTAATTCCGAAGATGGATCTATAGATGTTAGAAAGAAACTTAATTTATTAGAGTTAAGCACTGATGATCCAGAGAGACTCAAAACTGTTTCGTCCACAAAAAACTCATACCACGAAAGGTGTCCTGGATTATCAGTTACTGTTAAATAAGTAGACCCTTCAAAAAGAAATGATGCAGGAGCATCTTGCGGTCCGCCTATATAGATAGCTTCTAAATGTCCATTTGCATCTAACAAACTAAACAAACTACCTATAGTCCTATTTGAAAGAGTTATAGAATATAAGTTTTCACTCTCGTAAAATCCACCAGAAACTTCATAAAAAACATCTATTTTTAATTCTTTTTCTTCATTAACTTCAGATATATATATCGATGCTCCAACAACTCTTGGAAGCGTATTTTTTATGAGTCTTATTTTAAAAACTGGAACTGACATAATTATGTTTAATTAATAATATTGGACTCTATACTTAAAACCCTTATTGACTCTCCATTATACACATAAAGACTATTCGCATTTCCTGATAATATATACATATTTGAGCCTATTACCCTCATTAATCCAGGGGAACCGTCAATGGCACCCTCTAGACTCAGAGATGTACCATCGAACTTATAAATATCTCCGTTTAGACAACCAAGGTATAAGCTACTATTAAATTGTATCATTGATGATATTTCTGACTCTGTATCTGATATTAAATAAGCCTCCTCTATCATGTCTCCATTGTATCTTAATAAATTAAATGTTCTGTCTTGAGATATGCCGGAGATGTATATTGTATCAAAGAAATTTGTAACCAAATTACACTCCATGGGGAGTTCTGCAATCTCTCTATGAGATATATCGGCATCATTTTTAATCTCAAATAATGACAGTTTATCTCCTGTGGTTATAAAATATATAGAGCCAAAACTTTGACCTCCAGATGGAGGGATGGATAATATATCAGATATTTGAGTGTTAGAATTAGGATTCAATAAAGACCTAAAGTTTCTAATACCATATCTTGGAAGGAAAAGACCATCATCCTGTGGGTCACTTCTGTTCCCTCCAAAATCTTGTACAATAGCACTTAAAACACCTTTGCCATCCACGTCCTCAATAGACGTTGACATGCTTTCTGTATAAAACTGTGGTGGAGATATTGAGACTTCATCATATGGATATTCAGAAGAAAGTTCAGAGAATCTTACCCCGTGAATGTCCGTAGACTCATCATAAGTGTATAATTTAGCATTTACTCTTGTTTCTTTTGTATAAGTTTCTCCATCATTAATTACCATAAAGCCCTCTGGTGGAAAAAAATCTCTTATAAAATATCCTTCATTAAATATTGATATGTCTTTTATGACAACCTCGCTAGACCTAGAGTTGTAATCATCTGAAGAAAATACAACCACTTCATAGTCGTCTGAATTTGGCAAATCTGAAATATCCCACCTTATAGGTCCAGTCCCAACGGGAATTCTTTCTCTAATCGCAGTTAGTGGTATCTCTTTTTTTACCGATCTATAATAAACAAAAATCCTATCACGAGCATTATTTGTTCCTACAACCCCTTGAAAGTCTAAAATTATTGGCATAGAGTCACTGTATCTCATTCCTTTAGCTGGACTTATAACTGACGGTGTTCTCGGAGGAGATTTTGATATACTAAAGTTAGCTGCAGACTTGAATATCTTAGTTCTTCTTCCATCTGAATCAATTACTCTAAGACCAATGCGGCATTTCTCACTCTTAAATCTATCACCAAAATTCCAAATAAAATTATTAGCTACATATGGTATCCTAGCTATCCTTGACCAAGATGTTTTGTGATCATCTATATAGTTGTCTGTAAAGAAAATCTCTATATCCATTAGTGAAAATCTTTCTGAAGACGACATCCTTGGCTTCTGCCAAGATATCTCCATCTGACGACCAAAAATCTTTTCGTTTCCATTTGGAAAAACAACTGAAATTTGATTTAGGTTTGCCATATATTATCCTTCACTTCCACCGCCCAGTAAATCATTAAAATTCACCTGGTCTAATCTATTCTTGTTTGTTATTGATTTTATTGAATCTGCCCTTCTAATAGATCCATCAGCGTTATAAAACGACCTGTTATAATAATTGCTATTTCCAAAAGAATTATATAAATCATCTTTATTGTACTTTTCAACAAATAACGATTGATTATTGTACGTAGATGTCTCTTCTATTAGGTCGGATTTTAATATAGCTCTTTCTCCCTTAATTGACTCGATTAAATCAGAAGAGGCACATTGTCCAGATATATTTACCTTTATTACCCCTAAACCGTCCTTATATAGTACACCATCACTCTTTACTACATCAAAAGCTAATCTATAAACTCCATCTGATACTCTTTCTATACTGCTATTCTTCGCAACAGATATCCCCTGCTGATACACAGATGCTGAAATAAATTCGTCCTGGAAATACCTATCTGAAAAATATCCGCTATCAAATAATGTCTCTAACCTTAATAATCTGTCAACATCATTAAAAACCAATCTTCCATAATATTCAGTTATCTCCACTGGATCATCCAAGAGGGATGCTAAATTCCCGTCTTTAATTTGATTATCATACATAACTGGACCCAATACTGGATAATCATTATAAGATGCCATTTCTCTAGCAAACTCGCCATCGTAGAATAAGTCAATTGAATAATCTAATGGCTTATATATTGCATAAAAATCCACACAAAAAGACGATGTTTTACCAAAGAAAGTTAAGACCTCACAGCAAACTCTTTTGAATCCGTCACCAGAGGATGAAATCCACGGCATTACGAATCTATCTGAATCAATGAATTTAGCAGAGAACATTGCCCTAAAATCATCAAGAGATGTATCTCCATCAATCGCTCCTACGTCGTTTCCTATAGATATCCAATCGGACCAACTGATGTCATTTTCATTCTTCAACCTAACAGCATACGTCCCTGGGATTCCAATTATATCTAAATTAATAAAACAATCATCGACTACAGTTAATGGTTCTTTCGAATTTAAGTATGTCGTATAGGAAACCGAATCGCCAGATAACCTAATTGACTCATATTGTAAATCTCCAAAAGATCTTGGCTTTGATAGGGTGTCTGGTAAATTAGTTGCATCCAATATCGTTGAAGACAATATCGATTCGTCAGTTATCGGAGTATTCAGTGATCCGATACTAGAGTAAACTAGATTTATAGAACTTGACCCAAGGGAATATATCATTATATTTTGAAAATCATCTGTTGATATTTGTGGCAAAAATGCTGGATAGGGAATGATTTCACCACTACTCTCATCCATTGATGTAAACTGAATATCAGCGACACCACCTGCAGAGGCGTGAACTTTTCCGTCTGAAGACGAGTACATTCCTCCATAGATTTGTGGTAAAGAATTTGTTGACACTGAATTAGGATTGCCATCAACATCATACACGGAATGACGATAATCTTCCCATGCAATATAAAACATGCCAAAGTTGGTGCTAGATATAACTGGTTTCATTGCTGCTGAATCTGTACTTGTTATTCTGTAATCTTCCAGTCCAATACCACTACACGTCCAAGATACAAAATCACTTAATCTCCTTGGGTTTTCAAAACCAACCTGTCTACACGGACATATTACATTTTTTATATCACTCCTTATTATTGACCCGGTAATATTTTCTGCAGAATGCTCTAAGAGAACATTGTTTAATAAATAATTATTCATATCATCGAACATATCATTTATAATGCTGCCATCTGGAGACTCATATAAAACCCCTCCAGTGTAATTTGAAATAAAGGATAGAAGATTTAAGGTTTCAGACCCCTGAGAGAAGTTAAATGCAACATTAACATACCTTCCAATTGCATTGTCCTGAGATATGTAAGAATCAATAACAGACACGCCCTCACTTGGTGGACTACCAGTAAAGAACATTACTAAAATGTTAGTTCCAGACAAATCTAGAGAAGACATATCGTTCAACATACTGTTTGCTTGATTTATGACTGTCAGGTAGCTTAGTTCTCCAGTCGTGGAATGACTTTCATTTAATGTGTTAACAATATCAGCATAATCAAATGTTAATGCAAGCTGATCAACAACCTGGTCTCTAACGAGCAGTAACCCGCAAGCTGTGTTTGTTCCGCTCAATACATCAAGAGCTTCTAATATATACTGCTTTGTTGCATCTAGATGTTTTGCAAAGCCAGAACTTAAGTCTACCGCAAACACAATAGCAGATGGGTGATCTGATAATATAAAAGATTCAGAACTCTCAAATACGTCCACATCAATTATTTCTGTTTTGAAATAATACGGCACTCCACATAGAAGATTAGAATATCTATTGGAAGACAAAATAGAGTTTTTATCCGAAGACATTAAAGAAACCTCATCTAAATACAGTTCATTAGATGAACCTGATGATCTCTCAAAATACTCCGCCCTTATATATATATACTTAATGTCAGATAATACATCTTTTACCGTTTCAAACGAAACTACATCTCCATCAAGCGTGTAGTCCTCTAAATATCTCCAATTTCCTGAAGACCCCAGGGAAATACTATGTCTATTGAAGCTTCCATCTGGATCCATCATGTCATATGTAAAAGTTGCAGCCAACCTAATTCCTTCAGAATCTTCCAGAACAATATCGTCCATATATGTTCTGTTGGAAGATGGAGATATCTGATTATATCCAGATCCATTTATATATTGAGATATAGATATAGAAAGCTGACCATCAATAAATTGTCTTTTTTGACCAGAAAATTTTACTGGGGACCTCCAGTATAAAACATCTGTATTATTCTCATGTGACATATATATGTCGGCAACTGCATATCCGTCTTCATTAGATTTTGATTGATGAGTTACAGAAACTTCATCTAATGACGAAGCGTATCCAGATGCGTCTATAGATACACATTCCCACCCATCGGCATCGCTTATAAATTCTGTTGATATCTTTTTATTACGAGATATCCTATCTAACCATCCAATATTTTTCTCGTCCATAAACGACGGGTCATAGCTAAGATTAATGGTTTCTCCAGAAGGAACTTCAATACCAGAATATGGAATTCTATTTAGACCATATTTAAAATTATTTGAATCATAACCAGAGTACTGTGACATAATAACATTACTTAAAGACGAATCATTAAATGCAGTTACTCTAAATGAGATATTCCTTGAAGCATCAGATGTGTTAGTGTATGTTATAGGAACGTTACAGCTAGAAGCTTGACCATATGGACAATAAAATACAGTACTACCGAAATAACTGCTGTCACTAGAATTTGTGCCAGTCACAATTCTTATTTGACTTATATTCTCTGTGTTTGCTGATAGGCTTATTATAACACTCTTCATGTCATTGACTATGGAAATTAAATCGTTCTCACTATCTAATGAACCTCTATTACTAGAGCTAGGGTAATTAATTGCACTGCTTCCCAATGATACATCAGTAGATCCTAATTCGTTACTATATGGAATAACTGCTAATATCGGATTTGAAAAATCAACCCTTATAGAGTATATTGTGTCGCCTTCAATATTGTTTTGAGCGTGGATTATAAACGACGATATCTCCTCAGATATACCAAATCCTCTAAGGGTCTCGTATCCCTCTGGTAAAGACAACAAACTAGACTGAAATGTATTCTCCGGGAAGCTACTATTGATATAGTAATTTTCCCTTCTAGATGGATAGTTGGTTTTAGCTGCACCAATAAATTCCCTGATGATCTGAACAGAATCAGAGTCATTTAAAGAACCGTCATATCCAGATAAGTCAAATGAGTCATATAATTCTGAATAGACTACATTTTCACTAGAAATTTCATCCACAGAACCATCGTTTATGTCTCCAGTATCTAATGACTTGACGTAAGAATCAACATAATATACTTTACTTTCTAGATCGTCCTCCATGGAAATAGCGTATTCTATGAGATACTCTGTGTCTGGCTGTAAAACGTGACCAGATGACAGCATCGGAACATCATCGACATACCATCCGGACGTATTCGTCGAAGAACTTATGCTTTTAGATACGGATGTCTTTGAAGCATCATCATAAAACAGTAAATTAAATTTATAAACTCCATATGATGATGGAGTGAATTTAAATTTCAACCTACAAGATAGATTATCAATAAAATAAGAATATGGGTCATATGGGTCTATGTCAGGAACCATACTGCTTGCATAAACATATTTGTCGTACCCTGCACGGTCTACAAAGTCAGGGTCTTCGTCAGAACTAGAAGCAGCATACACCTGATATTCTCCATCTCTATCATCGTGCCAGGATATTATCCTATTACCAATTTGATCAGCACACACAGATGGAGAAGAAGAAAGGCTTTTCGTATCTGTTATTTTTACCTCTTCTCTAAACGAAAGATCCAATATTCGACTGCTTGTATAATATATATTCCAGTATCCATCTCTATTCGACTGCCACGTCAAATGTAATTTTCCAGATTCATCTAAAAATAAATCATGAGACTTATTTATACCATCAAATGTAATAGGTATTTGAGGGATCGTCTCGACAGACCTAGTGTAATAATCATTTAAATATTCCGCCTGGGATATCCCTAAAATATAATACTCATCAACTAGTTCGTTCTCATAAAACACCCCTGATGAATCGAATACATTAACTTGGTCTATAAATATTCCACCTCTATATAAATCGTATTCAGACCCATCAGACGGTGGAACTGTAGAGTTTATAATCTCAATCTCGTCTACTCCAATTGATGTAAACTCAAAAATAATAGTCCTGTATCTATAGTCGTCAACACTAGATCCAGTAAATGTACCATAAAACTGGGGAGCGGCATATTCTGACTCGTTACCATTAACAGATATCGTCAACGTTTTATTGAATGATAACAAAGCTGAACTATGAGGGGAGTATGGTCTACACCCCATTGTAACCCTAAGATAATATGTCTTCCCAGAATCTAACTCTAAAGTTTGAGACATACCGCCTCCATACCCAGTTCCAATGTGTTGATTTCTTGACCATAAATATGTCCAAGAATCATATGGGGCAGACGCATCTCCAATATCTTCATCTAGATACTCAACGGATTCTAACAGAACAGACTTACTGCCACTATACGCATTGTAATAAGATCCAACATAAATAGCTCCGCCGTTTATTGTCTCCCATCCATGAATTGATAAATTACCACTCAAAAGAGGTTGATAATCACCAGATGCAATAGAAGATGTCTCGTACGGATCAATATTAGATTCTTCAAAGCTATTATTATTTGACAAGCTTTCTCCAAGAAACCCATGGTACAACCTAGATCCGACATCCCTATGGAACTTACCTACATTTATATTATTATTATTAAATTTAACAAGATCGTTACCAATTCTTATATTTGAGTATGTAACTGTCAAATCCACATCAGACATTTCTAATCCATTAAATGGAATTATTTCTTCCGAAATATACCTTCCAAATACAGGGCATCCAAAAGATAAGTCAAACTGTCTGCGAAGGTCTGACAAGTCTACGTGGAATGTCTCTGATAATCCTATTTTTCCATTTATTAAAACTTGCAAACTAAGCATCCACTGAAGATCCTTCCTTAAGGCATCCTTGTCAGCATCTGTTATAGAAAAACTCCTATTATAACTAGACACTCTATCTGCAGATTGGATACTCTGTTTCACGTAACTTGCTGAGACAATCATATTTTTACTTGAAGATAAATCAAAAGTTTTAGATGTAGTATATACTAATTTATATCTTTTTCTCAACTGCTCATTTGTCTCTAACGACTCTCTTGTCGCAGCCAACACTCCAAGTCGAAAGTTTCCAGTATAGACCGTTTCTAATATTCTTCCATTATAATCTTTACATGAAGATGGATTTTGAGATGTTCTAGAACAATACTCAGAAAACGTTTCTACATTTGATGCTCCAAAATAATCAACTTCGGGAATTAAACAAATCAAATAATGATACAGCGGCGTTTGAGTTCTATCTATTTTAAAGTCTGAAACAACATCATAGTATTCTTCTGTTCCAGATATAGTTCCAATGGATGGTATAATTCTACTGTTACTTGGGTTATTAATTAACTGAATTAATTGGTTAGAATCCACACCAATAGATTCTTCAGATAATGGATTGGCTGATAATTCATTAAATTTCATTGATCCAAAAATAGGAATAATACTATCAAATTTAGACGTCATATGTTCTATTGTAAATCTGTTATTAAACTTCTCAAATACATCAATAGAATAATTATTAAATGTAGACTTGAAATCACTATAAAGCTTTCTGATTTGACCCTGACTCTTCTTGTGAAATTTCTCCTTGATAGGAACTCCACTAAGTATTACTCTAAAACCTACGCCATTAGGTGGAACTTCACCAAAAGATGCGTCTATTGACAGTATTGTTCTATTTGATTTTAGCCTTATTGAATATTCAGCGTCAGCACTGTCGAGTCCCCTATCTTCATCTCCATATACTAATTTATTATTTGATACTGCAGCATCCACTTTTCTTATTTCATCGCTCTCCCAAATAATATCAATAATCTTAGAATTAAATTCTACCTGAGAAGAAAAGTCTAGGTTATTTTTCTCTGGGTTTAAATGGATATAACAGGACGTGATGAAGCTTCCAAAATTTACTCCAGAAAAGTATACCTCATCATCCTCTATGGTTAAAATTGAAGAATCGTTATATATAAAATCAGATTCCATCTTTTCATCCAAGTGACGTTCGATTGAACCTAAGAATTCATTATACACAATTACGTGATCAGGATTGGATGCTATCGGAGGTGATGATGCAAAATCAACTACCCTATTAATGCTATTAAATAAATCTAATTTTACCCCATTATCCTTAATGGGATTATATTTTATGTTTGATGTATCCATATCTAGGTCAAAGCCTACTTGGTAATTTATCTGGCTATATAAGCCGTTAAAATATTCTCCAACCTCGTCTTTGTTTATTAGTGAAATAGCGGATGATGCAGACTTTGATGGATTAAAATCAACAACAACCTTATCTTCTTTTTCTACAGAACAGGCTCCAAAATCTGATACAACCCGATTCCATCCTCCACTATATCTGGAGGACACATCGTTAAATGGTATGGAAAGAAAAACCCTCACCCCAACAACATTTTTTGATGTTTCATTGCCATCAAAAACAACAGACGCATTAAATCCCCTCATATCTTGATCAAAAGAAATTTCATATGAATGATCAGTAATGGATCTATTGTGCTCATACTTGTAATAACTAGGAGAAAACGATGAATCAGATCTATTAAGTTCACCAGGTGTATAATCAACACCAACAATCTTGTAATCTGACTTGAAATGAAAATATATCGTCTTTGATCCGCCAAACTCATCCCAAGACGGATCATTGGACTCAACCGGACCAACAGGATCTATATGAGCATAATATGTCGCTATTAATTCATCCTTTTTAAAACCATCAAAACCAACAACTCCATCAGGTAATACGTCTGTGTTATTATTAAATAGATGATTATTATCAACGTCGTTAATATATATTGGATCATAAGACAGCGGAGAGGGACCGACAAACTCTTTAATAAAATAAGCACTACTATCTGATTCTAAATATCCACTTAATAAAACCTGCTGCTGAGAAGTATCCCTTTCTATGATGGACGAAGAATCACTTGATATTAATTTTAAATCTGAACTCAATGCAATTTGTAAAAATTCATTTTCTGACGAATGTTCGGCGGCTTTCCCCAGTACGTTATCTATTGCTATATTAGCAAACAATCTAGACGATGTCCCAAGGCACGTATAGTACAATTGAGACTTACCACTACGGTCTGATTCCCAAACAATGTGCAAATTAGATTCGTCATCCTCTACAGCTCTCGGTCTTCTATTCTCTCCTGTCGTAGTCAACTGAACCCAATCCTTATCTCCATCTGGAGTATATAAGAACAACTGAAGAACGTTATCAACTGGAGCTGAACAAATAATTCTGCCAGAGGAACTAACTTGTGGGTCGACAGAAGATATGGGAATGCCACCTACGGTAATATATGGTAATTTTTGCAGAGTCGTGTTTGTCCAATCTTGCCCCCCTGCAATATCAGATACCACAACAAAATCTAAACCATATATATAATCATTTATATAGAAGCCGCCGGGTCTGTTATATCCAGGGCAGGCAGACACCTTTAATACAGATGACTCGTAAGATATAATATCAAATCTAACCCCTCTAAAAAGATCATCGAAAAACAATAGATATTCTGCCTCAGAAAACTTACTATCATCATTTGTATGGGTTACAAAAACATCTAAAGTGGAATTTGAATTAAGAGCCACAGACATCACTGTGTTTGTTGTTCCCTCAAAAGATTCTGACAATAAAATAGAAAAACTATTATTAGATCGAACTTCGATGCGTGAGCTATCAGAGTCTGAATTATAGTTATGTATTGCCTCAATATCTCTAGACAATAAATCATAGTCATTTTGTAAGAATAAAACGAATGCCTCTATTGCATATTCATTATTTTCAGCCTCTGAATCATAAGGTTCGATGTAAGTCTTTTCAACAGATGAGCCATCTGAAAATCTGAATGTAACAGAAAACACAATAGGACCATTAGGTATAGAATTAGATAAAAACATTGTATGATGATATGATGATGGCTTAATTATTAATCCTTTATTAATCCCAAACGAATCAACGTTTTGCCCCTCAGGAGTCGACCCTGAAATCACTCGAAGTTGATTGTTTGGAAAAAGAGTTTCATCACAGGCTGGATTAAATTCTTCTTCTGGGAATTTGGCATCTTCATCAACTGCAGAAAACGCAAATCTAGAAAAAGTACCAACTGAAGAATTAAGATGGGGGATTGCTTTAGCAATAGATATTCCTCCACTAATAAAAGTCGAATTAAACCCCTGCAGTAAAGATGATCCAATAACGGATATATTGCCCTTCTTTGCATGTTCATAATTATCAAGAATGGTAGAGTCTATCAGTTCGTTACCGGCAACACTATAAGTGGGACCAATAATAGGACCATCAACCCCTGGCTTATCAAACTCTTCAAATTGAAAAATAAACTTAGGTTTTGCTTCTGGATCTAATATAACACATTCTGGAGCCTCAGGGTTATTTGTTGCCTGTAAAGCCTTAATTTTCTCTGGGATAAAATGGATCTTTTTACCTGTCGATACAAATTTATTAGAAGACTCTATTTTGTATTGAATAGGAAATCTTAATACCTGATTTGAATTCATCTGATACGTGTTGCAAAACTGAATGGGACTTAAAGATAAGGAGCCACGCCCTGTTCGCCCTGTTTTTACCTTAAACATTTTATCATTAACTTTAAAGTCTAAAAATATATTTGGAGTTGATTCTATCTCAATATGAGCAATCTCATCTATATTCAGAAACTCCTTATCTACAGACAATACAGGGATAGACCCAGGATCGTAACTCACCTTCTTCTCTTCTATATCACAACCAGATGCCGCAACAGAGAGTATTTCAAATCCAGTATCTAATTTTATTTCAATTACCAAAGAAACGGATATATAGTCCGTCTTGAGAGACCTATCTTTCAAAGAAATATACCCTGAGACTGAATGTTTTGATTCAGATATAATAATTCTGTTACTTAAAACCCTTCCGTCTTCAGAGTGTATTTCATAATCGTCAATAATATTTAAATTATCAAAAATTAATCTAATAACTTCTCCTTCTGGAAGATTTTCAACCAAAAAGTCTACAACGTCATTAGATTTGTTATATTTTAATTTTAAACTAGAAGTCAAGATCGATCTCCATTAAAACCCCACACAAAAGATTGCCAATAATGTCGTATGTAAAATTATTATTAACAAATTCGTTAGCCATCTCTGCTTTATGCTGAATTTTATTTTTATTTTCTAAAACCTGTTTCATTGCTAAATATATGCCTTCTTCTGTAATTCTTGCCCATTTTTTATTTTTAAATTGAGGTAAGTTGTCCATTACCTTTATAATCTCATGACCACGAGGTTCGATTATCGTACATCTATCGTCCCTAGAATACTCCCTACAGCCTCCTACGTTACTAACTATCACTGGGACCCCTAAAGCCATAGCCTGCATTGGAGGCAAGCAGAAGCCCTCTCCAAGGGATGCTGATATTAGACAATCATGGCTCTTTATGAACCTAGACATGCCAATTTCATCAAATACTCGCGTCTCTACTATAATTTCTGGCCAATCTCTCCTAATGCTAGATAATAAATGTTTTATCTTTTTAATTTCCTGATTACATAAACTTGTTTTATCCGTCTTAATTACTAGTTGTACATTATCTTTATTATTAAAATTATTCAAAAAACCCTTAATTAGATTTTTCCAATTTTTCCTTTGCCTCCATGTACCAACACATAAAAAGCTAAACTTATCATAGTTATCTAATTTACAGACATCCTTATGCCACACTTTAGGATTAAAACAATGTGGTATTTTTACTGCTGGGGCAGTTAATCCCGCTGCCTTAAAGGTTTTAACGTTAAAATCAGACGGGAATATGCACATTTTTGTAGAATTCATCTTTTTAATCCAATCCATAGGAGGATCAAATGTTTCAAAAGTTGACATTGCTACAATGTTTTTAGACGAATCCAACCTATTCCATCGAGGTGGAATAATATGTCTAATTTGAATGCAATTATAATCTGGAACAAACGAGTTAACTAAACCTCTCATCCACTGAAGATCTTTTTTGGAAAAAGAACTTTCTATTATTTTTTTATGAATAACTGATAAATTAACACTTACACCTCGCCGCTCTATTGATTTTATATAATCAAGTGACGCCTGACTATATCCAGAACAATTGGCGAAACATATGTAATTAACGTACATAGAGATATCTCTATGTACTAATGAGGATGTTTCCATTTTTAGACGATCTAACATCATTAATTATAGTAAATTGACCATTTCCAAACACTGCAACTATATTGCCAAAAGAATCCAACTTGATGATCCTTCCAACGTTTTTCACAATACTAGATTCCGCTAATATTATATTTGAATTATCGTCAAAACTAGCATCGCTTGCATATAATCCATCTGATGAATCATAATTAAAAAAGATATTCTCGGACGACACAGATAAAATTATTGTCTTACCCCTAAAATCTTTAAGCATCTCACTAGCCTGTCCTTCAAAACTGTCTGGATCGGGATTTATAGGAGGCTCTGTTCCTTCACCAAACGGCTGAATACCAGAAACCAATAACCTATCAGCATCCATTTCAACAACAGACCCAAGAGTAAAGTCATTAAATGTAAACTTATCCACTCCGCCAAAAGAGAAATCAATAGAATCTGACTCTAAATTTAATCGTATTAAAGATGGAATATCTGGATATGTAGGCTCTTCTGCTGTGGATTCAACAACTGTAATTCTTTTTTGGATTAAAAATGGACTTTCATTTATTTCTACTAAATTATCATCTTCATCTAGAGCTTCAACCTTTATCGTAAATGTTAATAAATATGTCGGTCCATTTGCTATGTCCTCATCACTAGCTGTAGTTTCTACGGTAGCACGTGTATTAGATACTGTTTTTACATCAATAAATGAAGAAAAAGGAGGCGACACTGATACTGGTATATTATCAGAAACACCGCTATCGTTCATAAATGTAACAACTGCACCTTGATCTTTTAAACTATCTGACAAAGAAACAACTAAGTTAAATAATAATTCTTTTCCAGGAGATGTAAAAAACTCATCACTATCATCTCTAAGTCCAGCTCTAATTCTATCAAACGGAACGCCAGAATTGGCTACATACCACCTATCGAACAACTCACTATCTGTCACACAAACTGGGTGAGTAATTCCATCAATATAAGTAAAATCTACAACATCTACTTTTAACCCCTTGTAACCATATAACGCATCAAATGATGAAGTATGATCAAAGTCTTCTATAAAAAAGGACGAAGGAGACATTTCAACATGCACATTTTGTGTATCAATAGATATTTCCTGTTGCTTATCTGAAGATAATCGTATCTCCATGATTCTTCTTGTAAGATTTCTCTGCAAAAGCTCATCTCTTGATGAAAGGTTTAAAATGTTCTCACCTACATGTATTGTTATCCCAGTTAAATTAAATGTTTCTGGGTCAATTTGAGCTTCTTGAGATAAACATATTTGAATAATTCCTGTTCTGGGATTATAAACAGCGCTAAGTGGAAAGAATCCCGCACCAGAACCCACATAATGACTACCATACCCTCTTACTAATTTGTAATTTCTGTCAATCTCCAAAACCCTATCATTGTAAGTGTCGCATATTAAATAGTTCTTATTTACCAGTCTCTTAACAGATGTAATTCCATCAAAACCCAGTAAAGGATCACTTTGGTTGTAATTAATTGCTTGAATCGGAGATATTAACATGCCAGATCCACCGTATCCATATGTTGCACTAAAGTCATCAGAAACTTGGCTTACGCTATTAAGTTGGGAATAATACATATCATCTACCTCAACCGGTAACGATATCGATATATAAGTAGAATCTCCAGAGAAGTTATTACCTATCTGGATATTCTCCATTTCTCCTAATAAGAAATCGTCTAAATCTGAAACACTAAACCCAACATCGTCTCCACTAACGAAGAACTGTAAAGTAACTGAGTTTAATATTGGAGCAAATTCAAGATCATCACTCGCTTTCATTGACACCTCTACTTCAAATTCAGTACCAGATATATACAAATCTGATCCAGAAGTCACGTTAGGACCCCACTCTGCCTGCCCAAGATCTACTAGGGAATTTCCAGATCTATATCTAACATTAACTTCAGTATCCCCGTCTGTATTTGCGTCATAAAATATTGTATTCAATGTAACAATCGAACCAGAACTATACCTGAACGACATCATCCCACTAGATACGTATTTAGCTTCGGTTGCTAATCCAATTTCATCAATATTAAATGAAAAGTTTTTATAAGAATCTGATACATAAAAATAAATAGCAATAACATTAGATCTGTCAAAAGAAGATATATCTACCGATACTTGTTTAAAGTTATTCTGAGAAGAATCGTCATTTTGGGTTACTTCATTGCTTTGTAATAATGGAAATTTCTCTGATAAAACCTCTTCACCATCAGATCCTAAATGAGCAAATGCAAAAGATACCGGAGGATGTGAAGAGCTTAAGCAATTAACCTTAACAGATAAGAGTTCATAATTATACCAATCATTGTTTTGAGTTATTGTTTTTTTATAAACAATCTGAGAAGACTTGCCACTACTAAACTTTCCAGAATACAAGCCCTGAACATATACCGTTGCATCTGAAACAACAGATATATTATTTAATATAATATTTTCAGAGATAGACACTCCAGGATACTCTTCTCCGTCAGAGTCTGCTTGCTCAAAATATTCTACTGGATCATTAAATTCTGCCCCTGATAACAAAGTTACAGAATTCTGAGAAATCACTATATTCTCTTTTCTATAAGCTGCATTAAAAGAGTGATCATCATCGTATTTAACATTAAATATCTTTCCAGGTGGACTAGCTTTTCCTGTAAATCCCCCATTTGGACAACCCTCATAATCGCCAGAATCAGTAAAAGATACAGTTGAAGCATCAAAATCTATATAATTCTCAGGAGTTTTTCCAGGAATAATAGATATCGTATTTACTGAAGAATTAAGATATTCCTCAGACAAGGTTTTGTCAAACAAATGTTGTCTAAGGAGATTAACCGAAGCTACCTCTCCCAATAATTGCCTGTTACTAATTTGCAAATTCTTTGCCATTGAATCTAAGGCAGAGTGAGACAATAAACCTTTTCCCTTAAGATTATCGTGACTTAATTGAGGAATCCTATCAAGACCAAACCTTCCTGATCTTATTTGTCTAACATCAAGACCCTCTACTCTAGCTCCAGGAAGTTGGTTCTTAACCTCTCTAGATAAGTCTATCTTCGACGGAAATCCTCTATGCCTATGTGATGCAATTTCTTCTTGAACTGTTTTTCTAAAAGAAATCTCTTCCCTATATGTATTGTCAACAATCCTAACTTCACTACCGATTGTTTGAATTTTTGATAATCTAATAGAGTTTGGCTGAGATGGAGCAGTAGATGTAAAAAAGTGCAATCTTCTATTCTTCTGAGTAGACCCAGTAACAGTACAAAACAGATATACAGTACTACTGGGCGGGAGATCCTCGATTCTCTTAGGAACCCTTAGTTCTCCAGATAAAAGATTAACAAAAGCAAGTCCTGGATCCACCTCGATAGATGTGGAGTCTGATGCTGACTTCCTTGCACGAAGTCCATCTACAACACCACTTCCAAATATGGAATATAACCCATATAGTTGCTTGTCTATTGTAAGAAACCTGTCAGTCTCCATTTTAACACTTAAAGTTGAGTCTAACCTATCTCGAAAGTCAAAAAATGCTAATCCATAATTTGGTGTTTTTCCTGCCATCTAAATATACCTTTAATTAATTTTATTTGCCAACAATCGGGTTTCCTGATGTTCCTATTTTAGCAACAGTATTATCTGTAACCCCAGCATAACACTGACCGCCATGAGAAAGAAAACCTTCATTGTTAGACCTATGAGTCCATGCACCCGGTGTTTTTTCTATATGACTTTGAATTTCCTTTGCTATACCCTTAGATAGGACAGAACTTAATGATTGTAGTTTACTTAAATTTGACATTTTATCTCCTTATTTTAAGCTGGTTTTAATGGGAAAGTATTCCCCTCAAAAGAAACGACCTGTCCAGGATAGAAATATCTTCCTTCTAAAGAAGTAATCCATTCGTTTTTTGTGGCATCAATGCTATTGCTAACATTAACTAAGACTAATCTCATTGGCGACGACATTCCAACCCCATCAAGCATAACCGTATTCATTGGTACCAGTCCAGATCTTCCCAATACATTAAAAGACGCATAATTTGGCGGAGTAAACATTGTTGTATAATTTGATATTGTTTTTTCAACTGCCGCCCTAGAACCAAAATACCCACTTTGTTGCAAAAACACCTTCTTATATCCTCTAAAACCCTGAGATGTAGGATCATATAGCCCCTTTTCGTTCATATGATTTCCTATTAATAATTTCATATCTGGCGTGGTGGATATAATTCTAATCTCATTAAATGTATCTGATTGTATTCTCTTAAAATTATATTCTCCAGTAATAACATTCCACATTGCAAAACTTGAGTCATCTGAACACATAGCAGAACCAGATGGAGTACTTGTATTTGCTTTTTCCGGATCTGATGACCACCAAAAAGATGCTTGTACTGGAGGTCTATCGAATGTTCTACTAGAAGCAGCCTTATCTACATTGTAGAGTTCCTCTTCGTCCTCTGGAACATCAAAGTGAAAAACTCCAAATCTATCAAAAAAAGCAGTCTTTGTAGATATTGCTGCAATTCGTTTTACCGCATCAAAAAAAGAACTACCAGTATCAAACCTAAACATGGGATTTTGAAGAGGATCATAATGTCCAGGTAACACATAGTCGTTATATAAGTGGCATCTTCCATTGTGCGCAATTACACTATATTCAGAAGAAGTAGGTAAATCAGAATACTTTTTAATAAGACTTGCTGGATCAAAAGACCCATCATGTTCTCCAGAAAAAAATCCCACCTGCTGAAATATGTCATAAATAACATTAACGTCCCTCATCGCATCATAATATGGGCTATTAAACCACAAGGTGTCTTCTAGTATTTTGTTATAATCGTTTAGCTGACATGTCATTTCAATATGACTATCATAAATGTCAAAACTACTCTGTTCGCAAAGCCCTGTAAATAATAAATGATTTTTAGAGTATTCGTTTGGCTCTAAATTGTCTGATGTTCCGTAAAAAAAAGATCCATCACGCCAAGCATACACTCTTATATAAAAAGTTTTATCCTGCAAACTTGATAAAAAAGCGCTCTCATCTGGTGGTTGATTGAAATTAGATCTTTCTGGAGCACCGATTGGAATAGAGCAGTCAGTCATATTTAAAAATGATGATGGAGAATCATCTGCATAACTAGTTGGAAGACAGTTGCTCCCTGGAGAATGAGAAGCTCCTTGAGACTCCAATGGACCCATGGTTGGACCTCTAGAGATATAAAATTTAATTGTTCCATCGTGATTAACGAATGTTCTATCATTTCTTGACCAATTATCAGAAAAACTAACCACATGATGCCCAACTTCTTTTACTCCATGCTCATAAATAGGTTGTTCAGACTCAGAAACAAAAGACGAAAAACCGTAACATATTGGTCTAATTGAGCTTTTTAAAATCCAATTAGTATCTCCAACTTTCATACCAAAATCACCTGAGTCGTATGGGTATATAAGATTGATATCTCCAGAAGACAACTCAACAGCTGCATTGTATGAGAATGCATATTGACCTTCTTGATTTCCCGCAAGAGAATTTTCTGTCTTTGTGACCCTTAATACTGAATTCTTTGATAGATTACCATACTCAAAGTTATTAATAGATTCAGGTTCAGCATCAAACACTCCAGGGATCAATGCTCTCTGACTTCGAGGTAATTTTTCTGCTGGATATTTAAATCTAGATCCATCTATTATCTCATCAAATATGGTTGCCTGTTGTTTATAGTACAAGTTCTCCTCTCCATGTATCATCCCATTAAAATCGCCAGATGGACTACCTGCACTGTCTACATCTGCATTGTCTTCATTTGCATCATAAGGAGCTCCTCGACTCCTAAGAAGAACACTTGTAACATCTTCCCCTACTGATCCGCTAAAACCAGACGAAGAACTATTTCTTTGTTCAAAAAATCCAAGAACTGGTACTGCTATAGTTTGCTCAATAGATGAGCTGTCTACATATTTCATTGGAGAAAAATTAAACATACAAGAATGATGCCCAACGTGAACATGAACATATCCTCTTAACTTTATAGGTGCATACTGCCAAGAAATTGCATTAAAATCGTCTAAACTAATATTTATATTATCGAATGTGAATGTGTAAAAAGTTCCTCCATCATATTGCTCCCAAGGAAAAAGCTCCTCATCGGTAGTTTTAAAATCCTTAGATATCCTCTCTCTGTGTATTATGTATGGATTTTTTATCTTATCAAAACTAACACTCAACGCACCATTGATGTGCTGAAAATTAACCTTGAAATCTTTTTCTTTTAATAAAGTATCTCCATTAAAATCAAATTCATACATAAGGCTACTGTGCCCATCTTCTACAGACTTTATCACTCGCTTATCTGTGTGATCTCCTACTCCTCCAGACCTATTCCATTGCTCAAGTATCTCTGGGTCATCATGCACTTCATACATTCTTACTGGCTCATTATATGCAATAACTAAAAAATACATATTATTAAGACCACCATCGATCTCTACAATAATATACGGTTCAGTTGAAAAGTCTGATACCTTATTTGACATCTTAAGTTGATTGGTTTCTTCGTCCAATGTAAATTTTGCAACACCAAAGTTTGGAGGAACCATTTGAGGAGCATATGGGTTCCATCCTGGAACAACATAGTATGGATCGAGAAATTTTAATCTATTAATCATCTTATATGCGACACTACCTCCAGTACTTGGCTGAGTTGTGCATACGGATAAATCTTGAGACGTCTTCTTGAATTCGATGGAAAAATCTTCTCCTGGGAATATTGGAGTTAACTTCTTGAAGCTAGCGTGCTTGCCAGGAGGAAGAAATTTATATGCTGGTTGTATATTAGATACAGGTTCACCTTTAATGTATGCTGTTCCGCCAACAAACTCATCAAGGATTTTAAGATCTTTTGCTTTTTTATAAAAGTTACCAGGATAAGCACAGTTAATCGACATAAAACACAAGTCCCTTGAGCCCTCTGTTTCATCTTCTGAACTATCTGCCTTTTTCTTATTCTCCTGTGACGATGGAGCTAGTCCGATCATTCCTATATCTGGATCTAAACTATCAAAAAAATCAGCAAATTTATTCCAATCAGACTCATTAAAAGAACGCATGCCCTTTCTTGTCTCAAAAGCATACTGACCCATGTCCTTCTCAATATATATGCTTCCATTTAAATAAAAACAACTATGTACTGCTTCGGTTCTTGAGTTAGTAAATTTTTTATAAAACTTAGGATAAAAATCCAGGCTATCTATGGCTGGAACTCCTGGGGTTTTTTGTGTCTCAACTATATTGATGTATCCAGCATCAAAACTGCCATCACTTTCTGTTGTATCAGCAACTGACTGAAAATCTATCACACTGTCTTCTGATGTATCTTTAACTCCACGCCTTCTTGCAAGAAACGTATGATACATGTAGTTTAATTTTTTAAATGTCACACCACGACTAGAATCATCATTATCTAAATCGTATGTGATATCAAGGTCATTCATAGAATCTGATTTAATATTCTTAAGAGTTGTATGATTAAAAAAGAATTCATAGATCTGTCTATTTCTAGATCTAATTGGTCTATTTTCAAAAATTCTAGCACTCACCCGAACCTTTCCTGAGCTAAAAGGAGCAGATTCACTGCCGTATCCACCCGGAGGTGCGTCTAGATAAAAAAAGTTATTATATGCCACTTTATTATTTCCTTTTAAAGTCTCATTCTCTTAATTGGACATCCAACTGAATAGTTGATCCAAATATAATACCACCCCGCAAAGACCCGCCAGAATCTGTATACATAAATCTTACAATTCCTCTACTTAAGACAAATGCAGAAATTGATGATTCCCGAATAGCCATTTCTTCAGATTGCAAAGATTCTATTGACTCTATTGAATATTTAAATTGTAAGTAATTATCTCCTTCAATGGTTATCGCATCAGCAAAACCGTCTGGAAGAATCCCAACAAGGTAAAATGGAAGATCTCCCAACTCCTCCCTCCCTCGCATAAGAGCCCTAGGGGTTGAAGTGTCCATTCTATAAAAAATATCTTCTCCTGAAAAATCAATTAAAGATCTACCGCTTATTTTATGATAAGCGATAAAACCATCACAAACATAGAATAAATACAACGAATCAGATTCAGAATCATAGCACGAACTTATAGAATTAACACCAGCAGTCTCTGAAGATAAATCAGCATCCAATAAGTCGTCAGAAATATCCTCTTCCTCTATATAAAACATATCTGTGTCTTCTGAAAGACCTACTTCTATTGGATTTAGACTTGAAACACGAACAGGATTATATCCCCTAACTTTAGCCTCTGCATCTAATCCAAATAATGGTATCCAATTTTTATAATTAGAACTAATTCTTCCATAAACCTTACCGTCAATAGTGTAAAAAACAATAATATTACCATTTGATATGATTTCTGCAGTAAAACTTTCGATATTCTTATTATATCCAAGATTTGCTAGATAGTCATCACTAGCACGTATGCTCGCATTAGAAATATCACCTGACACAATAACTCTAGGAGAATATGTATCGTCGTCAGATAGTTTTGAAAAATCAAAATCTTCATTTGGATTATCTTTTGATTGATTCATATATTCATCAAAAGATACTGAAGCTAAAATTTCATTTTTAATCCAATCATTATCTACAACATCTCCTTGAATAAAAAAAGCTGGTTCCATATAAACACTCGTCAACTGACGACATTTATTTAATATATTTTCAAATAAATAATTGTATGACAGTACTGGATATTCTGTTTCATGATATTTTATATAAGAAAAAGCAGTCTCTGATAATCCATCTTTTAAAAACCCAGAATCAGCACGAGCTATTTGAGAAACATCTAAATCTAACGGGTTAATTTTTCTCATCAACAAAGATCCATCTATAACAAAAAACAAATAAGAATAATAACTTTTGAAATCGCTCCTAACCAACAAATTAGAAATAGACTCTATACCAATGGTTAAAAATAAATACGGAAAAGCTGAATATGGACCATCTACATTTCCAGATTTTAATACTAGCATATTTGACTTCGTCCCATCTGACAAAAGCTCATAAACACAATAGTTCCCATTACCATCAATTAAAGGAGAACAAGACATGCAGTCTTTAGATATTAACTCCATTTCATCTTCTCCTATATAATATAGTTCGGCAGTTATTCCCTTAATTAATTTTATATCTTCTGTAGGAGTCATTGATATTGACATTGTTCCATTTATATAGCCCATATATACGTCCAGTCTGCCAGACGAAGGTAGAGTTAGTAGATCAATAAATTCAGTACTTGCGGACTCTCCAGAAATACTTATTGTAATGTAATATTTATCAGACAAGGATTCAACATCAACACCAAAGGAAAAAATTGCTTTTTCTACATATCCAGGGAGCTCAATTGAATAAAAGTCACCATCAAGATCCAATCTATGTGAAGACATAGTCTTTGCCTCGGAAGGTGCGAATGGGAGAATTCTCATACCCTGAGAATAAACAGGAACCGTTCCAGAAAGACCTCTATAAGAATATAAATATGGGTATGAAACAAGCTCTTCATTATCATCATGTGAAAAATCTGAGCTAACAATCTCTAATGAAGATATTGTATCCAACACGTCAGAGTCAGTAACGTACATTCTAGTATGAACTCCATCTGGATCTGGAGCGCAATAAAAACCTTTTGTCCTATTGTAATTAGCATTAGCACCTGAAACATTAGAAGATGTCAACCTTGTATTTACCCTTACGATAAAAGGTTGGTTAATCAACACCGGAGGATGCTGTTCAAAATACAATCTACCATTTAAGCCTAAAGATAGCGGCTGCATCCAGTGATGATCTGCTATCTGAGTAACTGATGCTGGAGATCCCTGTACTCCAGCTATGCTACTAATTACATTAGGTTTCCAGATTGCCGGATCCGAACTTTGCCTTGGGGGGGTAATAAAAAAAGAAGAAGAAGCATCTGAATAATACTCACTATCTATTTCGGGCAATCCATCAATCCTTGGTTCTAACGTTCCTGGCTTATAAAAGTCTAAATTAGCAAATCCAAGACCCGTAGATCCAGTATCATCGTTTGGATCAAACTTTGATAGGTTCATAAAAGCCTCAGCAGTAAACGATTCATAAACCAATTTATCATTGTCTGCAACAAAAGAATTTACAAATATATTTTGGTCAAAGAATAGGTCCCAATGACTTCTATCCCATTCTATAAATCTATCATTGCTAATCTCCACATCATTACCAACACCCCACTTTCCAAGTCTCTTATTTCCTGCAAACCATTCCTCAAACCATTCTTGATCATTTATTTGGATCTTAGGAATCAAAACAATAACACGAGGAGTTATTGGAGATAGATCTATCCATAATATTCCACCAGACTTACCTCCATCATAAGTGTCCGCTCCCACAATAATGCCATTAGGAAAGATTTCATACTCCTTAGTATTACTCCAAGTAGAATGAGAGGGTAACATGGAATTAATCTGCCTCTGACCAAACCACTCCACAAGAGAAGTCTCTACTTCGCTCTCAGGAATACCCTCTTCAGCTGCAATCTTAATAGCTTCCTGATCTGCAATATATTTTGCCCAAGTACTGTTTGTTTTTTCTTGAAGATATGGATTAACTCCAGGAACAATCTGTATTAGACCAAATTCTCCATCATCATTATCATCTTCGTCATCACCCTCCACGCCACCATTATATATTGAATAAAAATCTGTCTGATCTTTTGAGACCCAAAAACTACTAGGTAAAAAGCTATACGCATCAGTCGATGACCAAGTTAAGTCAAAAGAGCTTGGAAAACCAAGTGTAAACATAGCAGTAAACGACTGGTCAGTACGAACGTGGTGCCTTACAAAATGTCTATAAACATGATTATATGTTACATATATTTTATGCCCAGCTTCAATTTCAGCAGTATTGCCTCCTGTTGTATCAAAAAGAGGATTAATGAGAATTTTATTTGCTGTTAAATCCTCTCTTGAGGCATGCATGGTCGACTGGTTAGGAACTCTTGTGGCGCGATTTGTATAGTCGCTTCTATATATCCTCTTAAGTCTCTCATCTTGGACAAGACCATCGCCATAAAAACCTTCTTCGCTTAATCTATTGCCAGCTTCTTCTATCTTATCCTCTGGGATAACTTCTCCAATTTTCTCTTTTTCTGACTCGTTTAAGTCAAGAGGAGCGTCACATGCACATAAAACCTTCATTACTCCCTCGTCGTCACCTACAATTTGGACTGCAATGCTATTTCCCCACCGTGGCGCATCAAGCATCTTTTGAGTTATTACAATCTCTCTATCTATCAATGTAGAAGCATTTACTATCTGAAAACACCAAGAAACAGGAACTCTAACCCATGCCACATCCATTACTGGACCGAAGTCTAACCCCAACCCCGTTATATTAACATCTACGCTCTGAGGTGATGGCATAGATATATTATTTGACCAATATAATTGTATACCCAATCTATCGCTTGGCAAAACTCGAATAGTATTCCTGCCATATGCTGGAATATCATCATATTGTAATCCAACAATCTTATCTATAAATGGACTCCCTGGTTCTAAATGCAACGTTCCTTGAACCTCAAACTCAACTGATTTTCTATCTTCAGAAAAAGGATATAAATATTTTGTATTTAAACCATCTGTTTTTAATTCTTCATCTGGATCAAGCGGAGAATGAAGAATTACCAACTTAACAGTTCTTGTTGCCCTCTTAACCTCAACTCCCTCAGAGTCATAATATATAAAAGTAAAAAACACAACATAAGTTTTAGCGTCTCCGTGAACAATCCCAGTTAAATCATCATCCACTGATGTGTATTTGAATTTTGCTGCAGGAAACACTTGCCCCCAATTTGAGGTAAACTCACCGTCTGGCCACCAAAAGATGGGAGTTCCCTTTGGTTGCCCCTGAGGATCAGTTCCTGTCACAATTGAATCTATATAACCAAGGGGCTCTAAGTCTTTAGGATTATATGCTATAGCTCCTCTTAAGAATGTACTCATTTTATATCTAACTTATTATGACATGAAGCCGTCTTCTACAAGTCTTCTTTGTGCTTCAACTACGGCTTTTTTAACCAACTCTGCTATCTCTTTTGCTAAATCCTTTGCCCCAGACTTTAACTCTACGGGAGTTATTGCTCTTGAGCCCGAACTTCCGCCATTTAAGGTCAAATCTCCTGTAACTCCAGCGAGTGTCTGCCTCGATTCTTCTAATCTATTTACCCCATCCATTCCAAGATAAATTACATCTCCACTCTTTGAGGTTGAATCTTCTGTGACTCTAGCAAGTTCCTGACTCGATTCGTCTATCTTATTTGCCAGTAACTTGCTTAGTAGTTCTTCTGATCCAATTTCATCGAATTTCTGACTTAGTTCGTCTAACTTGTTTAGCGTTGCTTCTGATGATCCAGTTTCAGTAAGCGTCTGTCTTAGTTCATCTAACTCCTTTATCTTTTCTTCTGATCCAGTTCTAGCAAGCATCTGCATTTGTTCTTCTATTTGTTTATTAAGATCCAATTCTTCATGGGCAGTTGCAAGTTTTGTCCTTGCTTCATTGATTGATTCCCTTGACTCCTTTTCCAGAGTTAACAACTGAAGACGTTCCAATGTAGCAAATCCTCGTTCGTCTAACTTGTTTAGCAGTTCTTCTGAGAATCCAGTTTCAGTAAACGTCTGCCTTAGTTCGTCTAACTTGTTTACCGTTTCTTCTAGTCCAACTCCAGTTGTTGCCTGAACGTCAACTAATCTTTGATTTATCCCATCCATTCCAAGAGCAACTGTACCTCCTTTTTCCAGAGTGCTCCTAGTATCTGACGCTTGTTTGATTAAATCATCAATAGATTTTGGAAGTATGTCATAGTCTCCAGTGTCATTTGAAGTTGCATTTCCGGTTAATATCTGATGTGCTGCCTCTAGTGCCTTGGTATACTCGATCGAATCAGCTTTAGCTTGTTTGATTAAATCATCAATAGATTTTGGAAGTATGTCATAGTCTCCAGTGTCATTTGAAGTTGCATTTCCGGTTAATATCTGATGTG
>NZAS01000100.1 GCA_002686195.1 Candidatus Pacearchaeota archaeon
AAAAGGTACTCCAAGGATAACAGGCTTGTCGCCCCCGATAGCTCATATTGACGGGGCGGTTTGGTACATCGCTGTCGGCTCTTCCTATCCTGGTTGTGCACAAGCAACCAAGGGTGTCGGAGTTCACGCATTAAAAGGGATCGTTAGCTGGGTTAAGAACGTCGTGAGACAGTTTGTATAATATCTACTAGGCGCGTTGTTGTTTGAGTGGAACGAGTATTCAGTACGAGAGGAACGGTACTTGGGTGCCTCTGGTGTAGCGGTTGTTACGAGCAGGCCGCGCAGCTACGCACCGTATGGATAAGCGCTGAAAGCATCTAAGCGCGAAACCATCCGCAAGACGAAACAACTAAGGCCGCAATAGAAGATTGCGTTGATAGAGCTGGTGTATAAGATTCAAGGCAACGAGAATTTAAGCACGCAGCCACTAATAGCTTTAATTACCTTCAACTTTCGTTAATGATTTGAAAGTTGAATGGACTGAAGATTTTTAATCTTCAGGAAGATCATCCCACTAAGTGACGCCTCCTACTTGCTTTGTTTTATTTCTATAATATAATAATGTTTATATACCTTTAAACTGGTTTGAAGTTATGCCTTTTAATCCAAGTGCTTTTCGAGAACTAAGGGATGAAGTGGGTGTAAATCAAATAGGTTTTGCAGAGTTGTTAGATATTAGCCAATCACTAGTAAGTTTTTTTGAGAGAGGTGAAAAGAGACCAAGTTTAGAAACTCTCGATAGAATATATACTTTAGCAAGGTCAAGAGGTTATGACAATTTGATATTTTATGTTCCACCAGAGATAAAAAGGTAATTTCTAAAAATGGGTCCACGGGGAATCGAACCCCGACACCACGAGCTTCAGTCGTGTGCTCTCCCATTGAGCTATGGACCCTTAATGAATAAAGAAATAGATGTCTTTTAAATGTTTTTAGAAAGTGTGAGTCGGAAATAGGCCAGATTCTGTCGCACTATAATAAACCAATTTAACCTTTCGGCTGTTATTGGTTTACTTATTAGGGAACTAGGTTCCCTATAAAGTGCGTGCTGACATCTGTCTAAGCGAGCGGCTTAGGCTCTTGCATCGGTGAAGACGCCCGTTTCATCAAATCTTTTCCTTCCTAGCTCCCCGCATGGATCATAACTCTGGAAAAGCTGTGCCGTTTCTGTTGCGGAGCTTTGCCTCGCGACAACTTGCCTTTCAACAAGTCACCTTTCGCGATGTCCGGACCTTCCTCAGAAGTAGCGTTCATTACAACACTCGCCAATTTAATGGCAACTTCCGTAGTCAGCTATCCAACTCACAAAAATTCAACAAATTTACCATATTTAAACCTAACTATTCATAACATTTATAAAACGGAATTAACTATTAACAATATGAAAAAAGAGGCATCTAGTTCATCGAACACTAACAGCGCTGGCATCGCATCAGTAATTCTTGGCCTTGTAGGAATCACATTAATTTTTTCAGCAGTCATCGGTTTCCTAGGTGGACTCGTCTTAGGGATAGTAGGCTTAATCTTCGGAATAATCCAAGCCAAAAAAGCAAGAAATAAATGGGCGATCTGGGGAATCATCCTATCAATCATGGCAATAGGACTAAGCATGTTAGCATTCATCTGGGTCAGCGCAATAGTTGCAGAAGTAACAAGACAAATCCAAGACCTTCAAGCTTCAGGCGGACTAGAAGCCCTAGGACAATTACAAAATGTACCTCAATAAAAAAGCAGCAATTGAGCTCTCAATCGGAACAATAGTAGTCATAGTTCTCGCAATGACAATGCTAATCCTCGGCCTTGTCTTAATCCAAAATATTTTTAGAGGGGCAACAGACAACGTCTCCGAATTAAACGATAAAGTAAAGGATGAAATCCGTAGCTTATTCCAAGACGAATCACAAAGGGTCCAAATTAAACTAACAGAAGACACAGCAAACATGGAACAAGGTGAAGAATTNNNANTNGCNTTTGGAATNAAAAANATANANACNTCNACANNAGANNCTACAAACTTTCAANTATGANGTNGAANTNGANGANNCNNANATNNNTCAAGGNTGNGGAGTTTCAGAACAAACAGCNNTNTCNTGGGTAAGNCTNGGNTCNGGNCAATTANCAATCNNNCCAGGANAAGTANANTTTNANNGNATNNTCTTNNAAATNCCAGAAGANGCTCCNTTATGCACAACAAAATACCANAATAAAGATCTGGGATTCTACAACAGGATCAAGGACAAACACTTACTCAAACCCATTCTTCATAGTCAAAATAGAGTCCTCTGGACTATTCTAAAATGTCCCAATACTTAGACTTCGTAGATTACAAGTACAAGCCAAAACCTGGTGACCTCGTAGCCCTCTATAAAATTGAACCTTCTAAAAAGATCTCTTTCAATGAAGCAGCAGGACGAGTTGCAGCAGAATCTTCTAACGGAACTTGGACAGAACTCACTACATTAAAACCACACATAAGAAAGATCCGTGCCAGAGCATTTTCAAAATCTGGGGATTTATACAAAATAGCATATCCTTCTGACTTATTTGAATTAGGAAGCATGCCTCAAATCTACTCTGCTTTAGCAGGAAACATCTTTGGAATGAAAGCTGTAAAAAACCTTCGGCTTTTAGACATAAACTTCCCAGACAAAATGATTCGTTCTTTCAAAGGCCCACAATTCGGACTTCACGGAGTAAGAAAATTCATGAAAGTTTCAAAAAGACCATTAACAGCAACAGTTCCCAAACCAAAAGTTGGAATGACAACTTCAGAACATGCAAAAGTTGGCTTGGATTCCTGGCTTGGCGGAATTGATTTTCTAAAAGATGACGAAAATCTTACAAACCAAAGTTTTAACAAATTCCAAGCAAGAGCAAAACTCTGCGCAAAAATGCGTGACCGTGCTGAGTCCCAGACTGGCGAAAAAAAGGATTATTTCATAAATGTCACAGCCGAAACAAATGAAATGCTTAAAAGAGCAAAAATCGCTAAATCTTTTGACTTTAAATATATTATGTGCGACATCGTAACAACAGGCTGGGCTGGAGTCCAAAGCCTAAGAGAATTCACACAAGATTCAAAGCAAGCAATCCACGCACATAGGGCAATGCACTCAACTTTCACCCGGGATTTAAAACACGGAGTCACAATGCTAACTTTAGCAAAATCCGCAAGGCTTGTAGGAGTAGACAACATCCATATCGGAACTGTCGTCGGTAAATTAGTTTCTCCTAAAGACGAAGTTCTAGAATTAAATAAAGCAATGAAATCTTCTCTATCCCATATTAAATCAGTAATCCCAACTAGTTCTGGCGGATTACACCCAGGAATTGTCCCAGATGTAATAGAACTCCTTGGATCTGACTGCCTTCTACAATTAGGCGGAGGCATCCATGGACATCCAAAAGGAAGCAAAGCAGGCGCCGCAGCCCTAAGGCAAGCAATTGACGCAACCCTTTCAAAAGAATCTTTAAAAGAACACGCTCGCTCAAACAAAGAATTAGCTCAAGCTCTAGAACATTTTGGAAAACAACACCCAGTATAACCCCAACACTTTTAAACCCCTAATTTCTTCCTTTTCCATGGAATTCGAATACAAAAAATACAAATGGTTTTTCACAAAATCAAACAAGTTAGTTGTCGGAGGAAAATCCGCGAGCCAAAACGACGACTTAATAAAATCTCTAAAAAATGATAGAGAAGACAGAATAGTAATGCATACAGCAGATCCAGGGAGCCCATTTTCAGTAATTTTCGCAGACATAAATAAAGTAAACAAATCAGATCTAGAGGAAACAGCCATTTTCACAGCCAGCTTCAGCAGAGCCTGGCGCTCTGGAAAATCAAAAGCAAAAGTAGACATTTTCAACCTTTCAGACATGTCAAAACCAAGTGGAACAAAAGTAGGAACTTGGGTAGTAAAAGAAAAGCTCTCAGCCAAGCCAGTTTCTCTTTCTCTTGTCCTCACAAAACAGAAATCCACACTAAGAGCAGTCCCACCTATGACTCCCAAAACAAAATCCTCAATATTATTAAAAATAGCTCCAGGAAAAACACCAAAAGAAAAACAAATAGATGCTTTGTCTTCCCAATTAAAAGACAAATTCACAAAAGAGGAAATCTTATCAGCAATCCCTGCTGGCGGCCTGGCAATCCAAGGAAAATGAGATCCTTTGAAGCAAAATTTCAAATAGGTAAGAACGGCTTAACTCCTGAAGTAATAAACTCTTTAGATTTAGCCATCAAAACCCACCGTCTTTTAAGAATTTCAGTCCTAAAATCAGCTTGCCGTGATCGTTCCGAACTAAAACAAATGGCAGATAAAATTCAATCTTCATTATCCATAAAGACAGAATACAAGATAATCGGCTTCACAATCATCGTAAAAAAGCAATAAGAAGGTTTTTAAATCAACTTTTTCTCAACCCTTTATGACTGATATTAAATCAATTGCTCCTGAGAAATATAACAAAGCTCTAGCACAAGCTTTGAAAGAACTCCCAGAGTTTAAACAGCCAGAATGGCTCGTTTTCGTTAAATCTTCTTCTCACAAATTAAGACCTATCTCATCCCCAGATTTCTGGCATCAAAGAGCAGCCTCAATATTAAGACAAATTTACATAAGAGGAATCGTTGGCGTTGAACGTTTAAGAACAAGATACGGCGGAAAGAAAGAACGTGGAGGAAAGCCAGAAGAATTCAGAAAAGGCGGAGGAAAAATTATAAGAACAATCTTACAGCAAGCAGAAGCCGCAGAACTAATAGAAAAGTCTCAAGGAAAAGCAGGCCGTAAACTCACAGAAAAAGGCAAAGAATTCCTAGAATCAATCGTTCCAGGAAAAGAATCAAAAGGAGATGAAGAATAATGACACGTCACTATCCAAAAAAAGTTAAACTCGCAGTCCACGGAAGAAGAACAAAATGGGCGCCTTTCTGGGTAGTCCTTAAAAAATTCGGAATGGGCAAGCGTGTTCATCCCTCCCAAATAACAAAACAGCGTAGACACTGGCGTAGAACAAAACTAAAAATTAAACCTCGTAGACAGAAGAAACAGCACCTAGGTTAAAATGGCAAAAGCAAAAAAAACAAAGTCTGAACCAAAATTATACCGAGTAGCTTCTAGACGAAGAAACCCAATAGAAGATGCTGACTTAAATCCCAGAGATAAAAGATTCCAAACTCCTGCAGTTCAACTTCAAGGTTTATTAAGTTATTTAGAGAATAGTGATGATTATAATCTTGCAGACATTCAAGGAAATGGAACAAAGGCCCATGTTTATATTAGAGACTTAGGAAAAAATGGATCGGGATTTATTTCAGTAAGAGCACGAGAAAACGCTTTACTAGATGGTACAGGAAGAGTCCATTTACGTATTGGCGGTTCAACTGAAACCGCAAAAAGAATAATAGTGTCAGATATTCGTCATAAAAAAGGATACACAATACATTAAAATGGCAGAAGAAAATAAACAACCAGAAAAGAAAGAAGAAATATCAGAAGATCAAAGTAAAGCTCCAGTAGAGCCTAGCACTCCCAAATTAAAAGATAATAAGACTCCCGATCCAGAAGCCAAAGAATACACAATCCCATTAAGAAAAGCATGGCTAAAAAAGGCATCTTACAGAAGAGCAGGCCAGGCTTCAAAAGCGATTAAACAATTCGTTGCTCGTCACATGAAAGTCCCAGATCGCGATACTTCAAAAGTAAAAATAGATCAATATCTTAATCAAGAACTTTGGTTTCGCGGAAGAGCAAAGCCCCCTGCAAAAATCAAAGTCAAAGTTACTAAATCCGAAGACCTCTTCAAAGTAGAATTAGCCGACATTCCTGAATTCCATAAGTTCCAGAAAGCAAGGCTTGAAAAGATTCATAAAGAACCTGATAAAAAACCAGCTCCAGTCCCAACAGAAGAAAAGCCAAAACCTGAGGAAAAGCAAACAGAAGAAGAAAAGAAAGAAGAAAAAGAAAAAGCCCAATCAGCAGCAGACGTAAAAGCAAAGCAAGCCGAAGTCCAAGCCAAAGCAGAAAAGCAAGCATCTAAAGCCGTTAAGCAGCCAAAGATACAAAGAAAAGCTTTGCAGAAATAATTAATTTTATAACCCCCTTTCTCCAAATATTTCCATGTCACTCACACAAGACCTAATGTCCGCAGCAAACCCAGAAAAAGCCCCAATTTATCAAAGATTCTTTAAGACAGGACCTGGCGAGTACGGATCTGGGGATTGCTTCTTAGGTCTAACAGTCCCCCAAACCCGTGGATTTGCAAAAAAACATTCTCACCTCGCCCTCCCTCAAATCCAAGAGCATCTAAAATCCAAATACCACGAAGAACGCCTCGCAGCCCTGCTAATCCTAGTAGAAAAATTCAACAAAGCCTCAGAAGAACAAAAAGCAAATATCGTAAACTTCTATCTTAAGAACACAAAGTATGTTAACAACTGGGACTTAGTAGATCTTTCAGCTTCCAGAATCCTTGGCGTCTTTCTACTAGACAAACCAAAGAAAATCCTTTATGAATTAGCAAACTCCAAAGACATTTGGGAAAAAAGAATTTCAATTATAGCAACAGCCGCCTTCATAAATAAAGAAAAATTCGATGACACTCTAAGAATCTCAGAAATCCTACTAAATGACACTCATGACTTAATCCACAAAGCAGTTGGCTGGATGCTCAGAGAAATGGGAAAAAAGAATCAATCTGTTCTAGAGACTTTCCTAAAACAATATTACAAAACAATGCCAAGAACAATGCTTCGTTACTCAATAGAGCGCTTCCCAGAACCCCTAAGAAAACAATACCTAAAAGGAGAAATATGAAACCCTCATTAAACTTCAGCCTCTTGAACATAGATAAACCAGCTGGGCCTACGAGTTTTTCCATAGACAAGTTCATAAAAGATACACTTAAAGTCTCTAAGGTTTCCCACTTCGGCACTCTAGATCCCCAAGTAACTGGCATTCTTCCAATAGCCCTAGGAAGAGCTTGCCGCCTAAACGAATACTTCATGCATTCAGACAAAACCTATGTTGGAATAATGCACCTCCGAGAAAAAATAACAAAATCCCTTCTTGAGAAAGAAATGAAAAAATTCATTGGAGTAATCACACAACTTCCTCCAATAAAGTCAGCAGTCAAAAGAGCCCCAAGACAAAGAGAAATATTTGAATTCAAAATAATAGAAAAATCTGGCCAAGAAGTCTTGTTTTCAACAAAAGTCCAAGCAGGAACTTACATAAGAAAACTCGTTCATGACTTAGGAGAAAAAATAGGCGGAGCGCACATGCTCGAATTAAGAAGAACACAAGCATCAGTCTTCAAAGAATCTGATAAAAATTTCATTAATCTATACGACTTTGAAAAAGCAGTAAAAGAAGACGCTCTCTCTGAAATCTTAATCCCAGCAGAAGAAGCAATAAAACTTGTCCTCCCAGAAATCCAAATTAAAAAAGACAATCTAAAACAATTATTAACAGGCCGACCCTTAATGAAATTCGATTTATCAGACAACAAACCTCTCCCAGAAAAATTCGCAGCCTTCATAAAAGATAAATTTATAGGTGTCTACTACTCCATCAAAGAAGGCGACATCGTAGCTAAACCTGAATTTGTTTACAACTAAAAATGAGATCCTTCATATACTACAGCAAAACAGCCCCCACATCAGGGAACTTCGGCTCAGACATTTACAAAGCTGGCCGTTTAGACATAGCAATCCACAGCGTAATCGCAGCCTTCTTTTTATCCCATGAATTCCGGAGCGGTGTAAAATTACATTTAATATTTGACGGCCAACCAGACCCAACAAAGCATCTTACTTTGCAGCCAGTAAC
>NZAS01000101.1 GCA_002686195.1 Candidatus Pacearchaeota archaeon
AATACAGCTTCAAGTTAGTTATGAGATAATCCACAAACACTTCTTTATCTTCCATGTTAGCCAAAGAATCGTATGCATCTAGGACGTATTGAGAGACTTTTCTAAAGGAGGTATAAGCCATGTTTCTACCAGTCTCATCCAAACCCTCCAGCCCTTTTCCAAATGTTTCTTCTTCTGTTGGGCCTTCATCGTCTTCAACATCAAGTTTTTTGTCTTCATCTTCAATGTCAACTTCGATTTCGGCTTCTTCTAAAGCGGCCAACTCATCAGCAAACTCTTGGTCTTCTGGGGCTGTCTCTTCTCCACCTACACCAACAGCCAATTCACCTCCTTCTGTTGGTGGTTCATCTAAAATCCCCGCTTCGCCTTCAATACCGCTCTCTTCTCCTGGCTCATTGGGGCTTGGAGTACTCTTGTTCATAGGGAATTGATCATTAACAAGAGATGGTCTTAATTGATCCTCTACTGCTTTAATGATATGAGCCCTAAATGATTCTCTCTGTGTTTTATCAGTTGTAAGTCTTTTATAATCAGCTCTAAGAGTGGGAATTGACTTTTTAAGCACATCTTCAAGCACATTAATACCAGTTGATCTATGCGGATGCACATCAGAAACATCACCTTCTTTCAAAAGTTGACGTATGGTTTTTCGAAGAGCCATTTCATGAAGCAATTCATTCTTACGTTTTTGTTTGAAAATCTTTGTTGCTTTCTCATTAATGTATTTTCTTAACATCATTTCGGTTTTAAGTTCATTTCGCACTTTTTTTTTCTCCTTTTCATCGGCGTGGGCATGCGGCCCACCAACTCCGCTCATAGCAGACATTTCATATAACTCTTTTAAAGAAGTTATTTGAATAATATACGGCTCTTTACGAGCACAAGCTCCCTCAATAAGAGAATCTAGATTTTCTAGTTTACTTCTTTTCATTAGTTTCGTTTAATTTCTCTTTAGAATCTTTTTTGGTATCAATTTTTTTACCAAAACCCCACTTCTCCATAAGAAGTCGGTTTAGTTCTTTGTTTTTCCATTCTTTTAAAGACATTTTTCTTATTCTCCTTTCGTTATAAATAGATGGGCTCTCTTGTTTTATCCTATCTTCCCAGTCTCTAAACACTTTTAAGTTACCTGTATGGTATGCTTCACCCTCCATATCTCTCATATGAGGGTCTTTTTGTGCATATCCGTGGCCCGTGGTGGCTCCTGAGAGGTCTCCACGTTCATTCTGGTGGTGATGTACCAGTTCATGCGCAATCGACCTTAGAATGTCCTTGGGGTGCCTTCCATCAACATATACCGAAACGGTCATATTGGCTGGATCATACTCTGCTGTCTTAGATAACATGCCGTAATTTCTTGGATCTGAGACAAATCTAATGTTTGGATGCTCAGAATAGCCGAGAACATCTTGTGCATGTCCACATAAAGAACCAACAAGCGGTTCAAATTGGCTAGTATCCATGTCTGAGTCGTTTATTATATTAATCTTCATACCCTAAATAGTTCCAAATTTTCTTATTCTGATAATGCTTATCTCCATAATCGTATCTTTGGTGTTTGGCATGACCCTAGCATAACACACTTCCCTTCCGCCTGTTTTTTTTTTGATTATTGCTATCAAAATCCCATGAAAAATCTTTTTTTCACTTGTCCCTAGGTCATAATCTAAATAATTGAACTCAACCCAAGAGATCAAATCACCAATATTAAACTTTTCAGAATATTCTTCCCCTAGTGCTTTGTTGCTTACTTTCATTCTTCATGGTACTCTCTCTATAGTTGTCAATAAAAGATTAGCCTAACCTTTTTTATTGGGTCAGGTGTCTCCATCTTCCGCATGCTGCTTTACTAGTTCATTGAAAGTGAGAGCATCAGCGACCTCATCAAGCATATGAGCAGCAGCAGCAATGAATTCTAGCATTTGTGGGTCCAATTCGGTCTCATTTTCTATGGCTTTGCGGACTTTTTTCATGGATTTGGCCATCCAATCAAGCTGTTTTGCGGCGTTTTCGGGGTCAATTTCGGCGTTTTCAGCCTCTTTTTGGACTCTATTATGCTCCTCTTTGATGATTTTAATCAGTTTTTCTCGTGAAAATTTCATATTTTTACCTCATTTTCCCTAAAATAATTAGTAAAATGGTGATGATAGTGACCTCAAAACCTGCAAAATAGTAGAAAATGAGCAAAAAAACGTAAAAAGCGCTCCAAAATAGCCATTTTTCCATCAATTATCTCCAATTATAGCTAATTTTTCTTGTGGAATGAGCAAAATGACCCCAGAATTCCATTTCCATGGCGAAAAAACGTATAATTTGCCATCTTTCATGCCTTTCTCGGGCATTATATACAATTCAGAGACCGCTGGTACCTCTACAAAGGCCTTTGCGTTAATAGAATAGTAAAAATGTGGGCCTTTTCCGGTCAAAACAACCGGATAAAGCTTGTTTTCGCTGGACATCTTAACTATACCCTTCAATTTATCCATTAAAAGGTCTAACTTTTTGTCTAATTCTTTATTTCCCGTGGTCATAGCCACTTTTTACTGTTGTCCACTTAGCGTTTGGGCCTTTATCGCCGTATCCTCCGTCATAATGCCACGAACTGACGTTCCAGTGGTATTTATCGTTCCCTGTTTTCTTTTTTTCATCCACATTTGACGATATTTTGACTTTTATGTTACCATTCCCGCCAATAGACATCAAATTATCGTAAGAATTGTGATATAAGCTGTTTAACTGGTTTAAAAACCCACTATTTCTCAGTAATTTGAAGGCTACGTTCTCCACAGACCACAACCCATCCTTCTCCAGCCCAATAGATCGCATCTTTCGGACCTTTTCTTTGAGCTTTTCACCCATTTTGTGGGCTAAATCATACTTTTCGTCGTCATAATACCTCCGAACAGTGTCAATATCGTCTGCTAAGGTCTCTGCTTTCTTTTGAGCGTTGTTAATGTCGTAATTTTGTTCACTGTGCATAGGAGTATCAAGCCATTCGTCTGTTTTTAAAGAGTAAATTCCATTAGAATAGTGGTCTTCGTGTTTATCTTGAACGTAAATTTCCACTTCGTGGCCGTTAATTAACACATTGTGGTCCTCATTCCACTTCATTCTACTTAAGGCCATGATTTCTTTGACTAATTCGGCCTCTTTTTTGAATTTTTTGAAATCTACAACCAAATGTAGGTCAATATCTGAAGTTTTATGCCAATTATAGCTTGCATTACTCCCAGTTATCGTAATATCCTCAATTTTATTGTCTATTTCCGAATCGTCAGCGAAATCAGAGGCAATTTGAAGTAATTTCTCTTTAATTTCGCTAATTAATTGTTTTTTAAGCCATAAATTCGGATTTAGCCTTGACTGGACAGCTAATTTACTCCGATCGAATTGAATTTCGTACAAAGCTTCACTAATATCATGTTTTGAGAGTGCAACAGCAATAGCTTGGTCTTTTTTCATAGGATCTTCGGCCCTATTCATTAAATGAGAGATTTCACTCCCAACATCCTTTTGCTTTTCCTCATCTATCCCAATTTCGCTTCTTGGCTTGAACAATCCAACATCAACAATAACAATATCACCCGTCATGGGCCTCATCATGACATTTTTGTCGTGCATATCGGTCCCAACAAGCCCCATTATACTTTCTAGATCGTCCAAGGCCAACTTTATACTCTCTGCTTCCTTGTAAACACTAGCTATATCGTCTTCTATGCCCCCCATCGCAGCTTTTCTTGTTGGAGGTCTATGATACCACCCAATTGGAGCNCCTTTTCTTCCAAGATCCNCCCATTGTCTGGCTATGTCTGCGGAGTTCATGTGGAAACCTTGCGGATCGTACTTTTTTATTATTTCTAATATTCCCAGAATAACAAAAGAATTCCAAGGGTGATCTTCAAACTCTTTTTGTAAGTTTCCAAAACTGTCTAGAAATACGTTTTGACCATTTTCGTTACCAGCAAACAACTCATCAATCAATTCGTATGATCTTGGGAGAGCATAACTCGGTATACCGGTATACTGATACCACTTGTTAGCCCATTTTTTTGCTTGCTCTATGGCTTCGTCGGACTGAATATTATATAAGATCCTATCCAAAAGTATATTTCTAGATTTATCGTCCTTTATATACATAAACAGTCTTCTAGATGGATCTTTCCATGCTCCATGATCAATTAAATCTTTTCCGGGATCCACAAGAGACTCANTTCCGGCGAATAGTTCATCAATAACAGAGGTATAGGGGCCTTCGTCGGTTAGCCTTTCCATAAAAATAAAATAATTATCTCCACCGGGCATAATAGCGTAAACTTCAGGAAAATGTTTTTCTATATTTTTTGATTGGCTTCTGGCTTTCTTTATTCCTTCGTAAGCTCTTATTTCTTTTTCTCCACTCCACCTGAATACCACGTTATTAGGCAGTTCAACTTCAATTGCCCCCTTGGGGACAACTTTAACAGCCACCTCTAATCCGCTGTGCCAATCAGCACTATAGACATTCCCAACCATGCCACTACCAAGTCGTTTGATGTTTTCAAACCCTTTGTCAGCTAAAATTGCTTCTGGTGACGAATCTTGAAACTTAAAGTTATGAGTAAGCGGTCCCTCCTCCTCTGAATCATCATAGTAGCTCAAACTGGAATCATCATCGGCTGAGTAGCCGATTGGCTCTAATTCATCATCTCTCCAAGTGTCGTCTACTTTTTGCTTGGAGGGTTCTAACTCTATGGTTTTTTCAGCAGCTTCCTTTAAAATTTTAATTTTCATGGACTAACTCCGTACAGAGTAATTAGTTTCCAGAACTATAATAGTAAGCAATTTCAACTAAGGAGCCCCCCGGAGGCTCAAGAATAAAATCTATTTTATTTCCNANNGGNTTATANTCCCAATAAGCATCGTGATANANAANNCCATCAACAAATACAGTTATATAGTTGTAATCGGCTGGTGTTTCTGNNAGNGGNTANCTTGAATANGGNACNGCACCATTNGCNGCNTCNANAACNCCACNAGACCANTCNGTAGANCANATATCAATNCACTTGCCCGTTATAATATTGGGCAACGTCCATATATCTGTACCCTACATGTGTTGGGTTGACAGCAGTGCATTCACTATTCGCTTGTTCAAAGTTAACAATAGAGGCGACATAGACGCTGTCTCTTTGTAAGTCTAACCACTTAGTAAAATCTGACACTAGTGGGAATTGCCCTTGACTTTGATCTTCTTCATCGGAGACAAAAACAATTAATAAAGAAGCGTCTTCTCTCAACCAGTTTGAAGAAAAAGAATTGTTTTCAATATAATTGTAAACCGCAAACATCCCTGCTTCAAGATAACCAGTAACGGAATTTGTATATACTGATTGAGCATCGGAAACAGCATCCCCCGGTAATAAAGGAAAATTAGAATCATTTAAAGAAGTACTATTGTCAGCGGAAATAATAGCCAACCTCCAGCTTACTTGCGGCAGAGCGTTCATCATATCTGCGATCCCTTGAAGGACTCTTGTCCGATGTGAGTGCATAGAACCAGAAGGGTCTATTACCCAAATAATATCAACACCAGAGGCTGCGCTAGGCTGAACAAAAGAATCAACCCAAATGGGATCCGGTTCAGATGTATCTGGGATATAAATTTCAACTTCTACGATTGCTGTGTCTGTCTCTACCCATACATCATAATAGCTTGGGTAAATGTATTTTTCTTCTACTGTGTGTTTACTTAATAAGTTGTCATTACACGACAGCAAGCTTAACAGCAACCATAGCATTCATATTACTCCCCATAAAATAACATCTCGGCAATTTTTTGATCAAGATATTCTTCGCTCCATCCACTGAATCCGTGATATACAAGCAACTCATCAGTAATAATAGCGAATGTAGGCCAAGAAGTTAGCGGAAAGCCATGCTCTCCTGTAAGATCAATCAGGTTTCTCGACCCGGCAAGAACTACAGAATTAGTAATTCCCATTTCTTCAACCCACTCAGCCAAATCTAAAGCGTTGGGTCGCTCTCCTTCATCGTTTTCTAAAAGAATAGTGATCCAAAGCAAATCTTCAGCAACCCACTGCTCCATAGTCTCTTCTGCGAACATCCCGGCTCTATGACACGGAGCACACCATTCAGCAGATAGCTGAATTACAATTGGTTTTCCATAGTGATCGTAAAGAGCAAAGTCCTCCATATTAGAATCAGGGAGAGACAAATTACAAATATGTTCTCCTATCCTATAAGAACAGTCTTCCCAATCAATTGGACTAACTTCTTCCGCTGTTTCTTGTGGAACTTCCGATGGTTCCTCGTTGGGTGTACAGCCTAATAAAACCCCGAACAACAAACTAAACATTATAAAACCCCTATATCTTAACTAGGGGTTAATTTTTATAAAAGGGAGAAATAAATACTTTTATCTTATTTTTAATGTAATGCTTGGTGGTTCGCAAGGGCATTCTTCTTCTAAAACTCCAGCCCCCGGAGGGGGTGATTTTGATTTATCATTTGTTGTGGCATTCTTCATTCCTGTCGCTGGGATATGCTTATTTCCGGCGTTTGCTCCTGTTAATTTGGACCTCATACCTTTTTTCTTCTCTATTGCTGCCCATCGTTTATACCAAGGTTGTTTTTCTTCGGAAATAGTACCCAACGGCGAAACCCTGGTATTTACATCAAGCCGCTCAGCCACCGCTTGCATGCTTTTGGCTATTTCGTTTAAGTGCCCCCACAAGACTGCCACGGCGGATTTCATATTGCCATTCCAGAAAGCTTGTTGATTGACTTTATACCAAGGGTGATCTTCGTCCTGATTCCAAGGCGCAAGTTTATGGTTAAAAAGCACAGGTGTCATTACTTCTTGTACTCTTCCTTGTAAGTCCATTATGATAGGGACGAAGAGCTTAAATTCTCTTTTCAATCGTGCTGGTGGAAGATCCTCCGCCGTGTCCCAATCATCATCAAGATTTTCGATTTCCTTTCTAATATCCCAATACCATTTCTCGAATTGTCTAGTGGCATCCTCTATTATATCTTCTTCATTTTTCCTATTCATTAGTTTTTCTATTTTAGAAACAAGTGACTTGTCTTTGGCCTCTATCTGGTTTAAAAATCTTGTTCTGGTTAACTGTGACCAGTTGATCCATATTTTATCAATTAGCATACTAGCGCCTTTTTTCCCCACCAAAAGAATTTCTTTATCCCACCCAGCATAATCACTGATTTCATAAAATTGTTCAAAAAAATCACCGGAAAAAGCTCTGCTATTATCTTGTAATTTATATAATTCGTCAAAATTTATAAACGTTCCTCCAACTTCTTTGGCAGCACTCGGTGTTGTTTGGTAAACCCACTGAAAACCTCTGGCTTTGGGATTTCCCCCCAAACTTGGACCTTTTTGAGCAAATTTGGCTGATGTCATAAGATCATCCGTAAAACTAGAAACAGCGTACAGCATTATAAATTCGCCATGAAAATTAAATTCTCTCCATTCCGCATCGCCCGTCCTGACCATATCAGTATGGGAAGACCAATCAATGAGTTGAAGCGTGTGAAGAGCATCTTCAACATTCTCTCTGCTTGAGCCTCTGAATAAATCTGGTATATCCTCTTCGGGATGCAGTGGTTCCGCCGGATCGCCAGTAAGAGCCACTTTTACAATCATATCAGCAATTTCTTGTTCTGGTTTATTATTTTGATGAACAAAATTTGATATTGCTATTAACACTTTTTGTTCAATTTCTGTATTACATTCCCACTCATCTTTGTGGAAGCCAAAGCTGTAGGGATCAAATTGTTTGTCTCCAAAAGGCTTCGAAGCGTCCTCTGGGGCCGGACGATCACAGGGTTGAACAGGTGTTCCTATGCCCCTTTCGCTTTTTTCTTGACTAATTTCGATAGCTTCTTCAATCTCTGCCACTTCGGCAACATCGATCCAAGTGCCACCATATTGGCCTCCATCTGCGGTAGTATAGTGCCCAATTATTGGCCAAACTTCAAATTTAATAAGCGGCTTTGGTAGAGAAGGATGCTGGTGTGCTTTCGCTGAATTTAAAACTCTGGCTATGTCCATAGCAGAATATTTCTTCCAATTTCCATGTGTCCCTGGTTTTGTTGGAAAAGGATGTTTTTTAACTTCGCCATCTATTCTAAGATACCAACGATAGCCTGTGAGCCTATCCCCAACATCTTCTTGCGGGGTATTTTCAAGCCAATCAATAATCTTTGAGATTTCTTCGTGTTGGGCGGCTTCTTTCCACCCTTGCTGGTCCTTATCATAAACCCACATTAATTTGTCCTGATTCTTCAAATAATATTTGGCAATCTCAAGTCCGGACAGGATACTTGAAAACCGGGGACCTTTAGTACCCTTCATTGTAAATTTAAACCTTTCCTTCATGAGGTCTTTGATTAGAGCTTTCTCCATGACTTCGTGTCCAATAGTTCCGGGCGGGAAGGACGTTGGATCTGTCCCTCCGCTTTCTTTCTCTGCTTCATTTAGAATTTTGATTTTCACTTAACGCAGCCTTCCGGTAATTGAGACTCTAGCTCTTTTTTATAAACTTCGATATCTGGTTGTTTCCAAGCCAATTTGGGACAATATTTAGCATGATCTTCTTGGTCTTGGAGAAACAACTCTAACGCTATCATGTCTTTTTTTAAATCCTTGCACTCACCTGAAATAGGTACTGTGGTATACAATAATAAAAATAATCCAGCATTCATTTGTCTTTCCTCCTTGTCACTAATGTCTCAATTCGACCGAGAGACCCTTTCATATATTCTATATCTTTTTCTATGCCAATTATTTGTTTGGCATTATCATCCGACCCCATTATTCTTGTTTCAAGGTCTTCAATAATTTCTTCAGCATCGCCAAGATCATTCTCTAGTTCTGCTACTTTTACATTTGTGTTCCAAACCCAACCCGCCAACGGAATTATCGTCACGGACATCATGATTTGCACCATTTTCCATATATCATCTTTTGTTAGTGTTGACATTTTTAATACCTCCTAATATTATCCCCACGCTCTTTGTATTGACCGCTTCAGATGAGCGAAAAACATTCGTCTATCTATAATTATATCAGCCACTTGCCCAACCGTATCTACGGAATCCACAGACCCCGTAAAGAGGTCTGTCATTGCCTTGTTGACTTTGCCATCTTGAATCCCTGCCTCGCTAGACAATTTAGCAATTAGTTCAGCCGGTCCACCGGCCTCAAGAGCGGCCTTATATATCTCCGAATGAAGACAGTAAATAGTTATAGCGAAAACAATAATCTTTTCAGTTAATTCTAATCTTCGCATCCATAGTTGTTTAGTGCCTGCTTCAATTCCCGGAAGATTTTTAATAAGTAATTTTCCTCCTGTTGCAAAACCAAGCGTAGCAAGAAATTTAGAACTCCACTCAAGGGCTTCTCCAAAGCCAGAAAGAATGTGCATATTCTGTCCGCTAAATTTCGTTTGAACTCCGTTAGCAAATTTTGCCAATGCGCCACCTACTGCCAAAGTTCCTATCATTGATAGTATAAATGGAAGGATAGCTTTTGCCAGAGCCACCCCCACAAAAAGCCCCCCAACAACAACTTCTTCTAGTTCTTCCTCTTCTTGTCCTGTGGCCTTCGCTTTGATTTCTTCAGCCTCTTTATCAAGTTTCTGTAAAAGCTGTTTAGCAAGCTTTTCACCTTCAGATTCCATTACTATTTGTTTACTTTCTATTATTCGAATACGCATCTTATTTTCATTTATATCTTGAGGTTCTTCTTTTTCGTTTTTGAATTCGTCTTCATGTTGAATATGACTGGCGATAACAGCATCCGCAGGTGCGTCTCCAACTAAATAATAAGCATTTGGTCCATAAATATCATGGTTTTCCAATTCAGGATCTAAAGTTTTTTTACTAGGAACTTTATTTAAATTTATTGGCACAACAATATATGGAGGAGTAGGGTTACCAATAATATGCCCCTCCTCAAACATTGCTAATTTTGCTTGCAATAGCTTACTGAAAAAATAAACTCTTTTTTCACCGTAATCGGGATTGACCTGATCTGCTGATTCTTTTGAGCCCCTCACACCAGTTTTTACGATACTATTCCAATTTTTTTCATTTGTGACATGATACCCTACTGGTCCAAGTCGTTCATTAAGTGCTTCTTCTTCAAGGCGCGTAACTTTTCCATGTTTAACGTGGTTAACGTCTATTTTCATGTCTGGATATAATTTTCGTAATTCCAAAACATCTCCAACGTTTCGTTGTGAATCATCCCAAAACGCAATTTCTGTTACGGTTGTTTCGCCTTTAAATGAATGTTTCGCTAAAAGTTCCTCGATAGCAGCCTTTTTTGAGCCACCCGAAACAGTGAGAATTTCGGTAAAATCACTTTCTTGAAACAAAGGTGATTCGTTTTCTTCAAGAGACATAAGATAATTGAAGATTGGTTGTTTTGCCGCCGGGCCTCTGGCCGTCATAACGTAAACACCTCTTGTTGGTTCTGTCCTATTTTTGTATACAATTCGTTTCAATTCGTTGACAACAAGATTATTTAATTTTGGGTCTTTGACTTGTGCAAAATCAGAGAAATCAAACTTAAAACCAATTTTTTCTAGTTCTGGAATGGGGTCAAAAGCAGTAATATCATTTTCTTTGGCACGTTTTTTTACATAAGCATCAAACCATTTTTGGTTTCCAATGCTTTTTTCTTTTCCATCAGGAGTTTCAATGTGAACAGCGGCCCTTGTAAAGGCAATTGTCTCGTCAAAGTCAAAAATACGCAATTTTGTTATTCTTTTTGAAGGATTGTTTTTTTGTTCGGAAAACCATTTTTTATACCATGGCTTTTTTTTCTTGCCTCCGATCATATTAAGGATTTCAGGACTTGCTTCAAGTTTTCCCATAGAGACCAGTTGTTTTAAATATATTGGTGGTTTTGTGTATGTTTGGTTAACTGCGTTAATGCCTCTTTGTACTTGTGGATTTACCTGTTCTGGTGGAATTTGTTTCTTCATCCTATGACCTTTTGCCTTATATTCAAAGCTGTCAGGAAATATATATCCCGGAACTAGTGCCGGAGAGTTGGGGTCTGGGTTGTATACATCTTGAAGATGTATCGGCTTATCCATTCCGCATTTTTTAAAATCGAATGGTTCTTTGTCCAAATCACTTCTTTTCTCATTATAATAAATCCAAACAGGAAGTGCCGTAGCTCCTTCACCATCTTCATCATCGTCAAGTCCCGATGGAGAACCAGAACTCATAACTCTTCCTCCCAAAAGGGTGCCTAATTCAATTAACAAATCATAAGCAAAAGGTCCGATTTTTGTTTTTAAAGGATTGGCTGTTTGTGAATGTGTAACATAATAACCACATCCAATCTTTTGAGGATCTAATTCAAATTGCCCAGAATTATCACCAGAAGGGTCTTTAATACTAATAGAATAACCACTTCGATGTTCTTCAATTTTAAATGTAATATCTCCAAGCTCTTTAAGTCCACCCCCGCCCATTCCAAGGGCTGCTTCTGAGATGGGTTTATTTAATTTTTCCATAGCGAGACCGATAAAGGGTTTTAACTCCCCATCTAATTTATTTTCTGCCTCGGTGGGTCCAAACCAGCCGATTTTTTCTATTTCGGGTCGGCCATTTAGGTATTCACGGGTAATTTTGCTTACTTTAGAGACATCGAATTGCTCAACATCAAGTTCAGGCATCTCCACAAGCCAAATTTTAAGTTTTTTATGTGTTAATACTGTTGTGTCGTCAAGAGAGCCCTTAAATTTAAAGCTTGATTCTTCCTCAAATTCTCTTTTGGCTGCTTCTTGTTCTGTTTCTCCCTCATCCATCTTGCCTTTAAATAAATCCCACCAACCTTGGGGAGCTTTTCCAATTAAAAATTGGATATTTTCTCCTTCTCCTTTATAAGGAAGAATTCCGCAAGTAAATTTCTTCTTTTTCTCTTCAACAAAGTCCATATCGGGCTCACCTTCGGGCTTTTTCGGAACATCTTTCGAAATTCGAAGCCGTACATTACGAGAACTGGGGCTTTTATAGTCGCCATATTGTTTAGCTATATCGCCACCCGCCGGGTAATCCTTTGTTGGCGGCTCATCTGAAATCGGCAGTTTGCCTTGAGGATAAGATAACCACCCTTTGCCCCCCGCGAAGGTTGTTTTGATTTCGTTAAGGGTTTCAACGCGAGAGAACCAATGAGAGGTCATAAGGCGCGAGATACCGGCCTTACGAGACAATACAGCATGGTCTCCGGATCCTCCGGTATAGTTGTTAAGGTTGAGTTTGTTCATAACCTCATCGGCATTGTCGCTCATTTCTATGGCATTTATTATACGTCGAACGACTCGATCATCACCGAGATCAAAATC
>NZAS01000102.1:0-6880 GCA_002686195.1 Candidatus Pacearchaeota archaeon
AGCCCGTTGGACTCTCGCACGCTCCGGCACGCCGTCACCCAACCCGCCGCCGACTCCACCGCCACCACCCGCACCCGCCGCCCCCGCTCCGGGGTTGGCCGTCCCAGGGGGCAGCGATGAACGCCACCGAGCACGCCGTGGATCTGACCACCCTCAACCTGGGCGCCGTCGAGGCCCGAGCCCTGCGCCTCGTTGCGCAGCTCGCCGAGGCCCCCGCGCCCCTCGCTGTCGAGGCCCTTTGCACCGACGGCGAGAGCGAGCGGCAAACCCGCCGCGCCCTCACTTTTGCACGCAGCGCCGGCCTCGCCGCCCCCACCGGGCGTAGTGGCTGGCGTGCCACCGGGCCGGGCCGCCTCGCCGCAGCTCGCCTTCGACCACGACGGGGAGAGCGATGAGCGTGGATCTGTTCCTGCGGGCCTACTTCGCCACCACACAGCGGCGATCCAGCGCCCGCTGTGTTTCGATGGAGGCCATGGGGCCGAGCGCCACGCTGGAGCAGGCCCAAGACGCCGAGGGCCGCCACCTGTTCGCCCTCACCGTGATGGGCCACCTGGAGCGGACCCAGGCCCTCGCCCCCGTCGCCGTCGAGGTGCTGCGCCGGTACTACCTCAGCCTCAACCCTCAGCACGTCGTGCTGCTCCGGGCTGGCATGGTGGGCCGGTACACCATCACCCTGGGTCCGGGGGAGAGCCCCCCGCCGAACGTGGGCATCGAGGCAGACGACCTACAGAGCTGGTGCGACTGGGCCGCCGTGGCCCGAGACACCGGCCTGAAGTCGGGCCGGGCCGCGCAGAAGGTCTGGTGGAGCGCCCGCCAAGTGGTGCAGGCCGAGCTGGAGCGCCGAGCAGAGGTCGCCCGCCGCTCCGCGTAACCTGACCATTCGTTCATAGTTTTGTTGACCGACGCGCATTCTGCCCCCTACAGTTCAGGCAGACTCGCGAGAGATGCGCCCCGGTGAGGTTCAACCCTTCCGGGGCGTTCTTGTTCCGTGCTCTCCCCCCCCCAGACAACGAGGTGACGTATATGGCCAGGGCCATCAAGCAGCGGACCGCCGTCCGCAATGATCAGCAGCCCTTCCAGGAGAGTGTGATCCGCCTCGGCGGCGACAACACTGCCGCCTTCACTCGGGCCATCACCACTCTGCCCTTCAACGCTGAGATCGTCGGCGTGGACATCTTCGCTGACACCGAGGTGACCGAGCACGCCGCGAACTACTGGACCTTCAGCCTTCAGGCCGGGGCCACCGTTCTGGCCTCTACCGACACCGAGACTGGCGAGGGTGGCACTCTGTCTGCTGAGAGCGCCCGCGCCCTCGACCTGACCAGCACCATCGCTGATCGGGACGTGGCCAACGGCACCATGCTCACCCTGGTGGGCACCCCCGCCACCGCCGAGAGCGGCGCAGATCTCTCCGCGGTGAGCCTCGGCGTGATCGTCCGCTACCAGCCGGTGGACTGAGGCAACGATGGGCCGTCGCCGCACCTCTCCGTCGAAGATCTCACGCCCTGAGTCCATCAGCGCACGGGGCGTGCGCTCTGTCTCCGGTCATCACCAAAGCGGTGGGGCCGTCTCGGAGGACATCAACCCGGCTCTCCAGGGCCAGGGGTGGGTGAGCACGGTCCAGAAGATGCGACGGGATGGGCGCCTCTACGGCGCCTGGAGGGCGCTGAAGCAGACGCTCCTGTCGGCCTCGATGAAGTGGGCCCCGCCTCCCGGCTCCGGTGAGCTGGCCCAGGAGGCCGCCTCCTGGCTCAACGAGATGTTCGGCTTCGATGGCAACGCCGGGACCATGCGCCGCCCCTTCGAGCGTCAGCTTGAGTCCATGCTTGAGTTCATCCCCCTTGGGTGGCGCTACGCCGAGGTGGACTACCAGCGCCAGCCCGACGGCGCCTGGGGGATCGCAGAGTTCCTCGACTGCCAGCCCTCGGCGCACCACCAGTGGCTCCCCCTCGACGGCCGGGGGCCCTTGGAGGGGATCCGGCAGCTTGACCCAAGCGGGAGCTTTGGCCTCAACAGCGAGGACGTGCCCGCCTCAAAGCTGCTGCTGCTGACGCTGAACCAGGAGGGGGACAACCCCGAGGGGTTCGGCCTGTTCCGGCCCTGTTGGTTCGCCTGGAACCTCAAGCAGTTCACCTTCGATCAGATGGGCATCGGGGTGGAGCGCAGCGCCAGCGGCATCCCCACCGCTGAGTTGGATCGCGCTGAGCTGAGCGAGCGCCAGCGGTTCGAGGACGCCGAGATCGACGGAGTGCCGACGGACGACTCCCTGTCCATCAAGGAGCAGGTCGAGGAGGCCATCGCCAACGTGGTGGCTGGGGCAGAGGCCCAGATCGTCACCTACAAGGGCGTCAGCTTCAGCATGATCTTCAACGACGCCTTTAAGCCTGAGAGGCTCCGGGCGGTGGTGGATCTGGCCAACGAGGAGATGCTGACGGTCTTCCTCAACGCCTTCCTGATGCTCGGGCTCTCCAGCTCGGGGGGTAGCTACAGCCTCGGGGAGACGCATAAGGATCTGTTCTCCGAGACGGCCCTCAACCTGCTTCAGCAGGTAGTCCAGACCATCGGTGGCCCCGCCGGCCCCGGCACCGGCCCCGTGGGCCGGATCCTCGACTGGCACCCCAGGTTCAACCGCCTGCCCCACGGCGAGCGGCCGACCATTGAGATCACAGGCCTGGACACCGCGTCCTTCCTGGCCTTCCTCCAGACCCTCCCAGCCCTCGGCGCCGCGGGCTTCGCCACGCCCCACGACGCCCTGGAGCGCTGGATTCTCCGCAAGGGCGGAGCACCAGATCTACCCGATGGCATGGGCCGCCCCCCCGAGGAGCGCCTGGCCAAAGACAGCATCTCAGCCGCCCTCATGAGAGGGCAGCGGCAGCCATAGGACACACGCACATGCCAGAGCAGAGCAACGCCGGGGCGCACCTCGGGGTAACGGATCAGTCCGCTTGGTGGCTGAGCGCAACCGTGTGGGCCGTCGAGGCCCAGCGCGCACCGCTGGCCCCGGTGCCCTACAGGCTGCCTGAGTGGATGGCCGAGTCGGCCCTCAGCGATCGCAGCGTGGCTTACGTCCATGTCGCTGGGGTGCTCACGCCTCACGGCTACTGGGGCTGCACCTACGACAAGATCAAGATGCAGCTCAACGCCGCGGCCGCAGATCCAGAGGTCACCAAGATCGTGCTGGTGGTGGACAGCCCCGGCGGGGACGCCGCCGGTGTGGCAGGGGCAGCCGCCGCCGTCCAGGCCGCCGCCGAGCAGAAGCCGGTGATCGCCCACGTCGATGGGCTCTGCTGCTCCGCTGCCTACTGGCTGGCCTCGCAGGCCCACGCCATCGTGGCCACCGAGACATCTCTCGTCGGCTCCATCGGCGCCATCCTCACCGCCTACTCGATGGATCGACTCCTCAAGGAAGTCGGCATCGACAAGGTGACCATGCGCTCTGAGGGCGCCCCTGATAAGGCGCTCAACCCCGCCGAGAGTAAGCGGGGCCGAGAGCTGGATCAGAAGCTGCTCAACGATCTGGAGGCCCAGTTCCATGCCGCCGTGGCCGAGGGCCGGGGCGTGGATGTGTCAGCCGTCCAGACCGACTTCGGCAAGGGCGCCGTCTTCGTCGCTGGCGAGGGCGATGCCATCAAGCGAGGGCTCATCGACCAGGTGGGCTCTCTCACCACAGCACTCAACTACGACGACGGTCCGGCCCCCTTCGGTGGGTACGGGCTCAGCACCACCCCGGCGGACAGCCGGAACGGAGGACCTATGGCCGCCAACAAGCGCCAGAGCAACCCGACCCCCGACGCCGGGGGCAGCAACACCACCGCTGATGCCGACGACAGCAAGATCCAGAGCCTGGAGGCCCAGATCGCCGCGCTCACCGAGGAGAAGGCCGAGCTGGCCGCGGAGCGTGATCGTCTCCAGGCCGAGGCCAAGACCGCCAAGGATCTCGCCGCCTCCAACGGGAGCCGCCTCGCCACCGCCGAGGCCGATCTGAAGGAGATGAAGGCGGAGCTGGCCGAGCAGAAGGCCGCCCGCCTGAAGGCCGAGGAGGACAGCGAGATCAAGGCCCTGGCCGACGGCGGGTATCTGGTGGGTGAGGACGAGGCTCGCGCCCGCCGCCTGTACGCCGCCCAGTACCGCCAGGGCGTCGAGGGCGTCTTCGACGACTTCAAGGCCGCCATGACCGATCGCGGCCCCGTCGTGGACACCAAGCGCCGCACCCACAGCAAGCCCGTCGCCGAGCGGGATCCCTCCATCGCCCTCGACGAGAAGATCAAGGCGTACATGGCCAAGCACCAGGTGGACTACCGCGACGCCTACAACAAGGTGAGCGAGGGCCAGAGCTGAGCCCCCGGCCCCCAACCTGACTGAGAACAGATCACACCCCCGCACCCAAGGAGGCATCCATGTCGGAGCCGATCATCGTGACGCGCAGAGCCCCCTCGGGGGCGAACTACTACACCGCCGCCGGCACCCATCTGGGCAAGGTGGTCTACGAGAGCAACGCTGGCGAGGTGACCTTGCAGACGGATTCCTCCATCGCGACTGGCCGGGAGCCCCTGGGCATCCTGGTCGGCACCGATGAGGATCAGAACGGTGGCCGCGTGAGCGTCTGCATCGCCGGCATGTGCAAGGTGCGCCTCGGCGCCGCCTACACCGCTGGCACCAGCGCCCAGAGCATCATGGCCAACGGCAGCAGCAAGGCCATCGCCGCCACCGACGGCAACTACCGCGTCGGCCGCTTCGCCGCCTCGGTCGACGGCGCCGACGGGCAGCTCGTGGACGCCATCATCGCCCCCGGCCCTTACGAGATCTCCTGATAGGGGCTCCCACCCCGTAACCACCCGCACTCGCAAACCCAAATTGTAGGAGAACGGAAATGGGTGCCCCCATCTATCCGACCCGCGCACAGGTTCGCCCTGTGAACCCCGTCGTCCAGGGCATGATCAACGCCCTGGCCAACGATCCCGACGACTTCATCGCCCACACTTTCCCGATGCGCCAGGCGCCCCGGAGCGTGGTGAACGGCGAGCTCCGCATCCACACCAGTGGGACCATCTTCACCGTGGATCCTCGGGACATGTTCGGCTCCGTGGACAGCGACGGCTACTGGGCTCCCAAGAGCGCGCCCAGCGAGTCCATCGGCGTCCGCCCCGGCAACGTCGTCTACCAGTGCGCCCGCTATGGCCGCGACGCCCTGGTGGACCTCTGGACCGCCGGTGAGTCCGAGATGCCGGTCAACATCGATCAGGTCGAGATGGCCGCCGTGCTGGCCTTCCTGCGGATCAAGCGCGAGGAGCGCTTCGCCTCCTTCGTCGGCACCGCGGGCAACTGGTCCAACTCCATCACCCTCGGCGCCGGCGACGAGTTCGGCACCGCCTCCGGCGGGGACGTCGAGGCCAACAACAGCAGCAACCCCATCGGGGTGCTCAAGGACGCCAAGGAGAAGATCCTCGATTGGGGGCGGAAGATGAACTACCTCCTCATCCCGCGCTCGACCGCCCGCGCCCTCCAGAAGCACGCGGGCATCCTTGAGTTCCTGCCCACCAACGAGCGTCGGATCACCCTCACCCCGAACCGCCTCCGATCCGTGCTCGCCGCCGAGCTGGAGATCCCCGAGGCGAACATCCACTTCGGCGTCGCCCGCCGCAACACCGCCTCCGACGACCTGCCCATCAACCTCGCCGACATCTTCGGTGACACCATGTGGATGGGCTACGTGGATCCCAACCCCACCGTGTCCGGCAACGTGGACACCGGCGACATGCGCTTCAGCGCCACCGCTGGCGTGCGCATCGAGGCCATGCCCTTCACCCCCGACGTCATCGAGGACAAGAAGAAGGCCGCCGAGTCGCAGCGGATCTGGCACGCCGAGACCTTCAAGCCGGTCATGCCCGAGCTGGGCTGTCCCATCTTCAACACCATCGGCTGATCCCAGCCCACCGGGGGCCAGCCTCTCTGGCACCGCCCCTTACACGGAGCAAGACCATGAAGTTCATCTGGAGAGGCCCCAACGGGGGCCAGGGCGGCAACCACACCCTCGCTGGCAAGGCCGTTGGTGAGATCGTCGATCTCGCCGAGAAGATGGTCCCCAAGATCATCAGCGCCTACGGCGTCGAGAGCCTGGAGGCCAAGGACGCCAAGGCCCGCGATCTGCTCGCCTCCCTCAAGCGCAGCAAGGCCAGCAGCCGGGGCCCCACCACCTCCAGCGACCTGGAGACGATCCAGCGCGAGGCCGGGGAGATGATCCAGTCGTTCCAGGCTGAGATGGCCGCCATGCGTGAGGAGCTGGCCCAGGCCAAGGCCGAGCTGGCCGAGGCCCGCGCCGGTGACGCCGAGGCGTTCATCCCCCCCACCATCGACCCCGGTAAGGAGGCCGACAAGGCCCCCGCCAAGAGCGCCGCCAAGAGCGGTAAGTGATCCCTGAGGTGTCTCGGCCCCGCCGTGTTTCTCCCCCCACGGCGGGACCGGGGCCCCTCTTCTATCCAGAGCGCCGGACGGGTGGACACGTCCATCGGCCCAGCGCCAACCGGCAGAGCGACGACACCAAGGACGACGTCGCCGAGCTGCGCAGACAGGCCGCCAACGCCCCCACGGCCACCGAGGCCGCAGAGCTGGAGTGGATGGCCCAGCTGTACGAGCACGAGGATCGGCTCCACGCCAGGACCGTGCGTGATCTAAAGCGCGTCTACCGCACNAGCGTCGCCGAGCTGCGCAAGCTGNCCCGTGACGGNGACGTCCGCGTCCGCGCCGCCCTCATCCGTGGCGACGAGGCCCAGCTCTACGGNCTGCTGAGAGCCGCNGGCGTCGAGGAGGCTGAGATCAACTGGCAGGCGGGGNTGGACGAGGGNGTGNCCCTCGCCGCCCAGTGGGAGAAGCTGAACGGGCT
>NZAS01000102.1:6886-12498 GCA_002686195.1 Candidatus Pacearchaeota archaeon
TCCGGTGCGNTCCCCCGACATNGAGCCCTTCCTGGCCTACGACGCCGCGGTGCGCCGTGGCCGAGGGCTCTACCGGGANGCCGTGNTCGCGCCCTCCCTGGAGGTGATGCGCGAGGGCCTACAGGGCGCCCTGTTGCTGGAGCGGCTGCCCGACGCCGCCAACCGGATAGCCCAGCGCCTCGACGTGAGCCAGCGCCAGGCCGTCAGCGAGGCCCGCACCCGCGCGGCCATGTTCGACCGGGCCGTCATCGACAACCAGGCCGCACGCCACGGGGTAGACAGCTACGTGTATCGGGGCCCCCTCGACGGGGTGACCCGCCCGTTCTGCCGCGCCTGCCTGCGGCTCGCCGAGGTGTACTGGCCCCGAGACATGGTGGCCCGCCTCAGCAACGGCCAGACCGCCGTGGCCCCTCTGTTCGCCTGCGGGGGCCACAACTGCCGTCACCTCCTGGTCCCTGTGACCCAGGAGTCCATCGAGGACAGGGGACTGCGCCGCGCCACCCTCGCCGACGTGCGAGCGGTCAACGGCGCCGCCCTCAAGGGCCGTAAGAGGAAGAGGTAGCGATGGATCGTGAGTGGAAGATCAGGGCCGGGGCGCCCTACACCGTCATCTGGCAGGCCCCGAGCCGGGTGGCCGTTGGCGGTGAGCCGGTGCTCACCGTGCGCCTCTCCGCTGTGGACGCCGCCCTCGACGACATCACCCTCAACCTCGCTCGCCTCCGGGCGAACACCACGGTCCGGGTGTGCGAGTCGATGGCGGCTCTCCACCTGACCAGGGCGGCCGGGGCCGCGCCTGAGATCGTATCCACCCCTGGGGGCCGGGCCTTCCTGCTGGGCACCATCGACCCAGAGAGGGGTGGTGAGGTCGAGCCCGTGAGCCCGGTGGCCCTCGCTGGGCGTCGGCTGGCCCTCCAGTCTCCCCTGGGCGACGAGTGGTATCAGCAGAGCGGGCAGATCGACTGGAACCTGTGGGCCGGCACCCTCAGCGATGCCGCCCTGGTCAACACCCCCCGGCGCTCCATCCCCGCCACGCTCTCCTACACCCAGGATACCGACGGCGGGCCGGTGCTGGTGAGCACCACTGATCTCCTGCTCCACGTCGTGCGCCGCCCGTTTGAGACGGGGTGCACCGAGCACCATCTGTACGAGCTGATCGAGGGCCTGTCTCAGATGGCCCCCGACACCCAGGTGGGGTTTCAGCCTCAGATCCGAGCCACCCACCGCGAGCTCGTGGCCCGCCTTCGGGACAAGGGGATCGTCGAGGATCTGGTCAACGGTGGTGATCTGGTAGACGTGCACGCCCACCTCGCCGCGGCCAACGTCCTGATGGGCCACGCCGCCCTCGGCGCAGATCGCATCGAGGTGGCCAGGGCTCACATCGCCAGGGCTGAGCACCTGCTGAATGCTCGCCTGAAGCGCGTCGGCTGGTACGACGCCGACGGCGACGGGGCGGTGGACGCCGGCGAGGCCGGGCGACAGATGAGCGGTCCCCGAGGTGGTGTGAGCTACCGGGGCGGCCGGGCCACCTCCGAGCGCCAGTTCAAGGTGGGCGGCCCCCGATGAGCGACGTGCACACCGTCACCATCAGCGGCGCCAGCCTCACCGCCGCCCTGTGGCCCGCGTCGCCAGCGATGGGGAAGCAGGCCGCGGCCCAGGTGGGCGCCTGGCTCCATGATGTGGTCGAGGCGCGGGTGTTCGATCAGGGCCGCGATGCGCATGGGAGCCCCTTCAAGGGGTACAGCCCTCGCTACCGGGACTGGAAGCTGAAGCGCCGGGGCGGCCGCATCTCCGGCCCCGAGGTCAACCTCCAGCTCACCGGCGCCCTGCGCCGAAACTTCAGGGTGAAGGGGCTTCACCCCCGAGGCGGGCAGATTGGCCCCGCTGGCCGAGTCAGGGCCTACGCCGTCCATGTGGACGCACGCCGCCCGTTCATCGAGGCCAGCAAGGGGGAGCTGGATCGGCTCCCTGAGATCGTGGTCCGCGTCTGCGAGCGCCTCAACGGGGCCACCACGATCGCTCCCGCTGGCCCCGGCGCCGGGGGGCGTATCGCATGAGCATCGATCACGCCGCCGTCGCTCTCGTCGAGGAGATCGTCAACGGACTGCGGGTGCGGGGCCGCCGGTTGATCCCACACCCCCGAGGCCCAGGGGGCGCCTCCCTCGCTGAGATCCAGGGCACCGTGGCCAACCGCGTCGAGGTCGTGATCACCGGGCTGCCCGAGGACGACGGCATGAGCGGGAGGAGCCACCGCCGCAAGACGCTCCGGGGCGCCGTCGAGGTGCGCTACACCAGGGGCCGCACGGACCGGCGAGATCTGGAGCGTACCCTGCTCGCCGCCGCTGAGGCCCTGGGCGATGCCCTCGGAGATCCGAACAACTGGAAGTTCCACCGCTCGGGGGTCGATCTGATCCTCCCCGAGCAGGCCGAGACAGATTTTGACGGCGAGGACGACACCTCGGGCCTGATCCTGCGGGTGCCGTTCTCGCTCCGGTACTACCCCCGCTGAGGCGTCCGCCTCCGGGCACTGAACACCTACTGAACAACCTGTTGATGGGAGGGCCCTATGGCCAGCTCCGTGATCCGAAGCCTCGGCGTGGCCGTCGAGTCGTCGGTGGGCTCCGTGCCCACCGGCTCCAACTTCCCTGATGCCTCCGCGCTGTCCTTCGTCTACCCCGATCTGCGTCGGGGGAGCCTCACCACCGTCGGCGAGCAGGCCGTGGTGGAGCAGGACAACGCTCGGTCCGGCCCTTATCGCCACCCCGCAGAGCCCGTGGTCACCCACGATGACAGCGGCAACCCCCAGCGCCTGCGGATGGGCTCGGTGACGCTCACGCTCCCGGTGCGCACCATCGGTCCTGGCGATCTGGTCTTCACGGACTACACCACTCTGGGGCTCCACAGGCTCCTGGCCAGCGGCTTCGCGGTCTACCCCCCCGCCGCAGCCACCGTGGGGATCACGGCGAGTGGGGGAGAGACTGAGATCGTCGCTGGCGATGCCGACGATCTCACCGTCGGGCAGCTCCTGAAGCTGGAGTCCAACAGCCAGGGCATCCCCGACTACTCCGGGCTGGTCCACAAGGTCGACGCGACCGAGACTCTGACGCTCTCGCCGGCGTTCGGCGCGGTGCCCTCCTTCGCGGATGACACCCTGCGGCAGATGGTGACCTACTACATCGGCCTCGGCTACGGCGCCCCCCTCGGCAACACCGTCGCCCTCGTCCTCGACGGGGACGGCTGGCGCTCCTATCTCGTCGGTGGTCGCTGGACCACGGCGCGCTTCTACGTCGAGCAGCGGCAGCTGATGGTGGATCTCACCGTCGAGGGCTCCATCTACGACGACCACGACAACGCCGAGGTCACTGATCCCACCGAGGCCCCTGGCGACATCGCTCACCTGCTCTCTGCCCGGAGCTGCATCAGCAGCTCTGCCATCCCCGCCGACGCCACCGGGTACGGCCTGAGCAGCACCACCCTCCACCTCCACGAGTTCGAGCTGACCGTCACGAACACCCTGAGCCGCCTCGGCAGCGGCCTCACCGCCCTCGGCTACAACCAGGTTGAGATCGCGGACGTGCTCGTCGAGGGCTCGATCACCCTCAGCGCCCCCGTGGGGAGCTACGACGACGTGCAGCTCAATCGCGAGCACCGCCAGGTCATGATCGGGTTCGGCCCCGGTGGGAAGGGCCAGGGCGCCGCCATCTACCTGCCCGCGGCGATCTTCACCGCCGACGGCAGCCTCCGCGACACCGACGGCGACACCGTGCGTCAGCGCCTCCAGATGCAGCAGGGGCGGTGCCGCAACGACACCTCGTCCAACGGCCCCGGCAACAGCCACTTCCGGCTGGGCCTCACCCTCTGAGAACTGGGGCCGCCGCCCCCACACCCACGACAACTGACAACCGACATGGGGAGAGCAACATGGCTCTGAAGCTGTGCGCGAGCGCCGACGAGCGCCGCGAGATCGTGCTGGCCTGTGATGAGAGCATCCAGGCCGTCAACACCCAGGAGCAGATCGAGGCCCTGAGGGCGGGTGAGGCCCCCGACAGCCTCGTCATCCCCGATGACGCCACCCGCGTCGTCATCAGGCCCCTCAACACGCTGGGCTGGCAGGCGGCCCACCTCACCGCCCCCGTGCCCCCCGGCCTGATGCCCCCGGCCACCATCCGTGATGACGGGGAGGCCCCGGAGGAGAAGGGCCCCGAGGGCATGTTCTCTCACCTCGCCGAACTGCCCGAGGATGAGAGGATCGAGGCCGCCCGGCTGTTCACCCAGTGGCAGGCCCGGCACTCCGTGGCCATCTGTGAGTTGGGCCTGGAGAGCCTGAGCCTGCTCCCCGATGTGCGCCCCTGCACCCAGGACGGGCTGCGGCGCTTCCCTCGGGAGGAGGTGTTGCGGCTGCCCCTTCAGGCCATCGTCGAGATCGCAGAGGCCATCGCGCGGCTGTCCACCGTGGGAAAAGCCTTGCAGTCGCGCTGAAGGCGAGCCTCTGGCGCGACTACGAATACGGCACGAAGGGTGGCTGGCGCTGCGAGGAGTGCCGAGGCGGTTTGGCCCGTGGCCGCCTCCTGAAGCCGAGCCCAGAGCTGAAGGCGCTCCGGGGCAACTGCGGTGGGCGGTTTCAGCCTGGGCTGCCTGGGGCCAGGGCGCTCCCCGACGGGCGGTGGGCGGTGCCGCTCCGCTTCACCTCCGCCAGCGTCGTCCGCTCCGGCGAATGGGCTGAGCGGGCCCTCGTTACCCGCTGCCCGATCGCTACCGCTGATCTGAGCCCCCTCGGGCGCCTGGCCATGGAGGCGGCGATCTGGTGCGAGCAGGGCCAGCCACTCACCGATCTGATCCCATCTCCCACCGCTGGGCTCCTCGCCCTCGTCCGAGAGCTGCGCTCTGAGTTCGCGGTGATCAAGAGCAAGACCGTGGAAGACCGCATGGCCCGAGCGCAGGCCGAGGCCGGGAGCTGATCTGTGACCACCCGCAAAGTCGACATCGTATACGCCGTCAAGGGTGCCAACGTCGCCCGACGAGCAGCCGAGGGGGTAGCCCAGGCCGAGGCGACGCTGGAGAAGTCCGTCGCCGCCGCCAGCGACAAGATCACCACCCAGGCCCAGGCTTCCGCCACCCTCAGCGCCGCCATGAAGAGCACTTCTCAGGTGCTCGCGGTGCAGATCCAGCAGCTCAACGTCTACAGGGACTCGGCGAGCACCGCGGCGAAGGCCACCCGGAACTTTGAGCAGGCCGGTCGCAGCCTCGGGGGTGCCAGTCAGCAGGGCGCCGCCAGCGCCACCCGCCTCGCCAGCGGCTTCGGTCGCGTCGGCGAAGCCGCCATCGTGATGAACCAGGGCCTCGGCGTCGCCGCCACGGCTGCCAGCACGCTCAGGGCCAGCTTTGATGCGCTGGCCGAGGGCGCACGGATGCGGGATCTGGCTCGCTCCTTTGAGGCCCTGGGCGGCAGTGCATCCACCCTCCAGGGTGCTCGGGGCGCTCTCGGCGGCACCGTGAGCGATGCCGACATCCAGCGGTATTTCAACACCGCCCGCGCCCTTGGGATCTCTGCCGAGCGCTTCGAGCAGATCACCCGAGCGGCGAAGGCGTCAGCCACCCTCCTCGGCACCGACGTC
>NZAS01000103.1 GCA_002686195.1 Candidatus Pacearchaeota archaeon
CAATATAAATTTCTTGCAGTTACTAACCCTCTATAATTTTCTTCATATTGATCTCTTGGATCACCTATATATTGGTCAAAATCTAAACCTGGCATTGATTGTATAATATCTTCATTAATTACATTTGATGGTGAAAAATAAACCCCAAGTCTATTAGAATCTATAGGTGCAGTATCATAAGCAGGTTTTACAATACTTCTATCAGATTTTAAAATAGGAGTTATCATTTCTACATCTTCTAATTTATCACTTTCAATCCTTAATTTCGTAGCACTTCTATTTGCAGGACCCAAATTTGGAACTTTCATTTTAGTTTGATCCACTACTGATGAAAAAGCATCACCCCACCCATCATTATAGTTTATTGCTGTTGCAGAAGCAGTAAATGATTGGTCTGCAGTTACATCTCTAACAGTTGCCGAACTTGCTAAAGATTTATCATCATCAAAAGAAAATCTTGTAATTAAATCAGTCCAAGATGCCGATGGGTGATTACCATCAAATGCTATTGGTGCGGATACATGATTATCGAATGCAGACTCAATAAGTGCAGTAGTCCAAATTCTAAATTCCATCATTGAACCACTTAAAGTTTCACCAAAGGGTTTCTCACTTTCGACAGTCTCATAATATCTACCAATGTCTAGATTAGCATCACTTCCTGTCCAAGCTGAATTATAAGATTGTGATACTGATCCTAACGAACCACAAACAACTAAACTAGTAACTGATTCTCTAATAATTTTACTTCTACCAGCATCATATTTTTTAGTATATAAATTATAAACAATATCTTGAGATGGGGTATCAGAAGATATTGGACTACTAGATGCTGAAGTTCTATTTATCATTACTGAATAAAAATCACCATCATAAACTGGAAGTGCAGATGAACTTATTTCTTCATATCCTTTATTACCATTTAACTTAAAAGAAACATAACCATAATCATCTGGTTGATCATTATCTTTTAAGCTAATAGCCCAACTTGTATCTTTCCTAACTAAAGTTTGATTAGAACCAGTTGCTGCCTTAAATCTAAATTCTACTGTATCTGGATATCTATTAGTTGCTCCTTCACCTTGTGTAACTGTACTCCATGCAGCCGCTCTGATATAATGGTCAGTCCCATTTGGACCGAAGAAGTTTACTGCCTTTGTAAATCTTCTACCTATATCATATTTAACTTGTTGTCCTGGTAGTGAAGGTCCACCATATTCTATAACTCGTAAAATTGAAGATGGAATACCATAACAATTTATTAAACCTCTAATTGCTCGTATAGTTCCTTTTGTTTTTAAGAAATATGGCATATTATTTATTATTCTACTCCATATTTCTCTTGAAATGTCCCTATCAGAAGTTCCTGAGAATTGCCAGGGGGTTTCAGAACCAGTCTGTTCCATACCAAACATATATCTTGGTAACGATATTAAATCCTTACCATCAGAAGTTTCCCAACCAAGTGATTTTGCAACATTAAATAGTAAATCTCTTGAAATACCTTCAGTAAGTTTATCTCTTCTATCATGAACATCTGTTATTGCTTTAATATAAACCCAAATATTATCAAAATGATGTCCTATCATATCTATAAAATTTAAGAAAACATTATTTGAAGAATCATCTTGTATAAAAGTAGGTAAATGTCCTCTTATTCTATTTAAGTTATCTCTGTCATAAGCAGATGCACTTATTATTTGTCTATCATACCAAGATACTGCAATTGATTCTGTTATTCTAGCATTAACATATGGATAAGTATATGTTCCAGATCCACCAACCTTTGGCCATGCATTATCATAAAATATGCCTATAGATTGAGAAGAATAAGATGAACTTTCATTATACAAATATTTATCAAAGTTATCAAATTGATTTATAACATCTCGTCTTTTTTGTTCCCACCATCTAACTTGAAATGAAGAACCACTAATAGTAGTATTAGGTAGATTATAACCACCTGCACTTGATTGAAGATATCCACTTGAAGTTAAATTTCCACTTAACGATGAACTTCTATCAGAATACATTTCTATAAGTTGTAATTTATATTTAAAGTTTTCAAGTCTTTTTTCTATTGAACTAAAATGTACAAAATTATCAAATCTAGAATAATCTACATTTATGTCTGCACTTAAAAAACTTCCACTTAATATTTCATTTTCTATACTTTCACTTATTTGTCCAGTTGTTGCAACTTGAGAGTAACTTTTATATCCAGTAGCTCCCATATTTATTGGACTCGCTACACCACCTTGTTCTGGCAATCGAAGTACTATATCACTTATCTCTTCTTCAACAAATGGAACTAACTGAACTGTTTCCTCTAATGGAGGCATCATTTCTCTAATAATATAAACCCAATCTTTTTCTTCTATTTCTGGAGGTAATGGTTCATAAAGTTTATATACAACAGAATTTGGAAAATTTGGATAGGTTACTGTATCTGGTTTAAAATTAGTAATAAGCGAAAGATTATTTCCTCCAAAATTAACAAGTTTACTTAAATCTTCTGCATCATCACATCCATATTGAATAAACCATTTCTTAAAACCAGTATTATGTGATATATCTACAGTATTATTAAAATCATGTTCTTCTTGTGTTCCAAGTTCTGCATATGTATTTTTTAATGTTAATTTATTATCACTTATTCCTTTAATATCCGCCCGTAATGATCCATATATAGGTTCTTGTGCTGAAACTGAAGAAGTATAGTTTATATAAAATTCATTAAATGTACTATCGAGTCCTAAATTTACTGAATTATCTTTAATGTATCCTGTTGGTGCTAATTCTTCATAAGATTTTTTTAACACAAGTTCTGTTCTACTATTTACTACATCTATTTCTCCAATAATATCATCAAAAACAGGAGTTATTATTACTTCTCTTGACCCAGTTGTTATCGCAACTTGTAAATTCTCCACCCATACTGTACCTTCAGGGCCATAATTACCATATACATAAAGTCTACTTAATCTTGATCTATCTAAATCATCATAAATTTTTCCTGTATAACTTGCATCTTCCCAATCTCCAAGTTTATCAACAGGAATATATCTGAAAAATTCTGCTTGCCATGTATCATAATTTTCACCTTTAGCTCTTGGTCTTCCAGGTCCCCAACTTCCCCATCTAACTGGATCACTTAACCTTTTAGATAACATTCCAACCCTAGCACCCTTACCTACTGTATCTGCCTTTTGCCTCCAACTAATAGTAACTTCATCTCCTATTTCAAGACCTTGTGATCCTAAAGTATACGGTAACTGAGTAGCAATACTCATATGTCTATGTTTTAATGTTTTATATGCATCATCATTTTGATAATACCAATTTGCACTATATTGACTTTCATTTGGATTAAACTGTCCAGTTTTATATTTACCACTATATAGATAATGATTTGGATTTTCAAATTGATCGTTTTTATCTATAAATTTCATACAAGGATCACCAAATTCACCTTCACCATCTATCCATTTTCCATGATGTCCTTCCCATCCACTATGCCAATGTGGGTGTGTAGTATATGCAGATGAAGTCCAACTACACCAATTAAATCCACCCCAAGAATTAGCAACTTGTACTGCATCATCAAATAGTGCAGGATCTGGGTATCTCCATATCTTGGGTGTTATGTCATAATCTGGTTGAAATTCCCATTCTAATGTTTGATCATCTGCTACCTCTTTTGCCCAAATCCATTGACAATCATATAATTTTCTATGTCGGTATCTAAACATACTATATCGTCTGTTAAATATATGTCTCCAAAAACTCCATCCTGGACTAAAATGTGATCTATACCAATGTGACGCCCTTTTCTTTGATTCTTCAGTTCCAATATCTTCTTCTGGTGCAGTAATAGTCCATATACCAGGAAAATCAACAGTTTGGTCATCATTAACCGAATCTCTATCTGTAGCATTCTCTACTTTTGGATCACCAGTCTTATAAACAGCACGAATTCCTCCTGGCATAACATGAGTAACCTTTGCTATTAACCCNGCCTGTCCACTTATATTTTTTGTTACAAGTTTAAGTCTGTCATTTTCCCCAAAATTTGTTACAACATAATGATACGACTTTCGCCAATTAGAACGCCAGGATGCTTGTATGTTTACTAGAGTTCCATCACTTTTTACATGATATAATTNAAACATCCAATCACATTGTAATGATATTTCCAACTTTGTATTATCACCTTTACCACCATGATATGGGCTTGGTCTTACTAACTTTTCAGATTTTACAACTTCTGATAAATCTTTTACTGGAATATCATCAATTTTTGTTCTTGTTGTATTCACTTGATAACTTTCATCAATAACTATAGCATCTTTAATTGTAATTTTACCAGTACCTCTTGATCCAGCCGGTGACATTAAATTTGAAAACCCATCATCATTATCTGCAAAAGTTGCAGTTATAGTTTTATCATCAGTAAATGTAATTAATCCAGTTGTAGGTATTTCCACATCTTCAGTTCTTTCAGTTACCATATATGGAGTAGCACCTTCAATGAGACTACCAGGTTCGAGTTGTATATCAGTAAACTGTCTATATCCCGACCCAGTTACATTTTTATTAGCACCTCTGTATCCTAAATGCCATAATAATCTTCCAGTTGAATCTTCTGGAATAGTAACTGGATACCATCTCCGTTCCCAAGTTTTACCATCTACAATTTTTGTTTCTATTAAATTTCCTTTAGTTGCAGGTGTACCAGGATTATCTCCACCTTTAGTATAATTACGAACATGAAAAATATCATTTGTTCTACCATCATAATCTTCACTCCAATTAACCCAACAACTCATTATATAAGTTTCATTTGGAGTAACATCAGTAAATTCTAATGGATATCTATTAGTCCAATATCCATCNTGTGTGTGAAATGTCCATCCGAATGCGGTATAAGGTTGTGATGGTGCATGAAACATTCTTAAAACTTTAGAACTATGACCTGGATTTGGTGTGTTGACTATTTGATTATATTTATCATAACCCGTAGTATATTTTTTTGGATACAGTCCATTTCCAAAATGTCCATTTCTAACTAAATTTTTAGATGGACTAAGTGTATCTGTTTCAACAACTGGATCAAATCTACTTAATACTTCTGGTTGACCTTCATAGTCAATAACAAATGCATCTCTTACAACAAGTTTACCATCTGCTGCTCTTGGATCTAAATTTATTGGTTCATCTACGGAAGTGATTGTTGCAATTCCATCCCCACCACTCTCAGAAAACTTTATATATGAAGTTCCACTAATATCAGAATATGATATACAAGTATAACCTAATAATTGAAAATCTTCAAGGTAGTTTAAATCACTTATTCCAGGATTTGGCCCTAAACGAATTTCAGTTCTTGATGGTGATATTTCTTGAATAAAATACTTATAATCTTTTACTAAAAGTTCTTCATCAGTAGATAAATAATTATCACCATCTGGATCTGAATTTTGTCCTATATAGATTTTACCATTAGTATCTATCCAATGTGGGTTTAAGTTAGAGTATATGAGTTTATTTGATTTTTTAACTAAAACACTTTTATAAGATCCACCCCAAAGTCTAAAAAAGTTATATACAATTTGATATTCACCTCTTTCATAACCAAGACTTCTAAGATGTGATCCAATATCTAATTCTGATGGAACTGATCCNCCTTCTACTTGTGTAGCTAATGCTGCACTAAGACCACTACCAAGAGCAATAATTCCAGAATCTAAATAATTATCTGATGTATCATAAATATGAAATTCTATAAAATCACTATCTAAAGTACCATATGGATTATGTTTATCAAGTGGTTCTAATCCAGTAGCTCCAATTAATGGCAAATCCTTTTCTTTTAATCTTGATAATTTACCAGTATTGGCGTCTAGTGTTAGTATTTTTTTAGGCATTATAGTTCTGAAAACTCTCTATCGANTACATTATCTAAATCAGGTTGGGTTTTATCATAGTCAAAATATCCAACTGNTGTNTCTATTATAAGTTTTTGNCTTTGATGTCCATAACTATTTCCAGTTGAACCTTCACCATCNACTATTTCTTCAAANAGAATTATNGTTCNATTANCATCTCNTAATNNACCNCNANTCCAGNCTGTTNAAAAAAACATNTCTNTTTTCTTTATANTCNTTTTCNTCTCTTNTTNCAACTTCTTGATAAAACTCNTTNNTTTTAAGTTCTGATTCTGTATATGGCANTTTATCTCTCCACCTTAAAAATCCAGTCGTCATCAAATTTTTCAACTATTTCATTTATTGATCCACTATTTACTTTATAACAAAATAATAATCTATAATATCTTTCTGATTGTAATCCATTCATCCAAAGATTAAAATAATTTCCAGTTGAATCTAAACTTAATTTAGAATAATCATCAAAGGGAATTATTACATCTTCAGAATAAGCATCTCTAACAGAATAATATGAACTAGTGGGTAAATACTTAACAGTTAAGTTAGTAGATGATGTTGCATATGTTCTTGCTGGATATCTTTCTCTACCAA
>NZAS01000104.1:0-267 GCA_002686195.1 Candidatus Pacearchaeota archaeon
AAAGCTCGCTCAGGATAGTGATGTATATGTTAGGCAATATGTAGCAAATAACACAAGCACACCAACAGAAGTGCTAACAAAGCTCGCTCAAGATAGTGATGTAGATGTTAGATGGCGTGTAGCAAGTAACACAAGCACACCAACAGAAGTGTTAACAAAGCTCGCTCAAGATAGTGATGCAGGTATTAGACGATGTGTAGCATATAACACAAGCGCACCAACAGAAGTATTAACAAANCTCGCTCAAGATAGTGATGTAGATGTTAG
>NZAS01000104.1:273-12520 GCA_002686195.1 Candidatus Pacearchaeota archaeon
TGTAGCAAGTAACACAAGCACACCAACAGAAGTGNTAACAAAGCTCGCTCAAGATAGTGATGTAANTGTTAGNNANNATGTAGCNNNNAANANAAGCNCACCAACAGAAGCACTNACAAAACTCGCTCAAGATAGTGATGNATNNGTTAGATGGCGTGTAGCANNNAACACAAGCACNCCANCAGAAGNNNTAACAAAGCTCGCTCAAGATAGTNATNCAGNTNTTAGACGNNATGTAGNGCTCAATACAAGCACACCANCAGAAGTGTTAATAAAACTCGCTCAAGATAGTGATGCATATGTTAGGCAATACGCACAAAGCCAATTAGAAAAGCGACAAACGCTTCAAAAAGAAGTATTTAACCTGCTACTTACACAAAAATGTTCTCAAATACTCAATAAAACAGTTAACACAAAGTAATCAAGTACAGCTTATATCAATTTACTAACAAAAAAATCATTTTATAATTATTTATGTACAGCACAAGATAATGGAGAAATATCTATATGGTTGGAGCACGTGATGCAAATGAAGTCTTCAAAGAAAATGCTAAAAAATTTGATACACCAGATCACTTAAAAGAAAAGAAAAAACAGCATACTCGTGATCGTGCAGAAGAAGATTTCATGAAAGAATTTGAAATCCCTGTTGAATCAGTACCAGTTCCCTCCAAAGGTTTAGTATATCCTATTAGTTCATCATTACATAGTTTAGAAACTGTCGATATTACATGCATGACAGCTAAAGACGAAAATATCTTAACATCACGTGCATTAATTCGAAAAGGTACAGTATTAGATACATTATTAAAAAGTTGTTTAGTTGATAAAACAATTAACGTACCTAATATGCTTGTTGGTGATAGAAACGCACTTATGATAGCAATCAGAATAACCGGTTATGGGTCAGACTATTCTATTGCCGTTGACTGTACATCATGTAGTGAACAAATACAAGAAACATTTAATTTATCAGAGCTACCTATTAAGCGCTTGAAAATAGAACCTATTGAGCAGTTCACAAATCAATTTTCATTTACACTACCACGACTAAATAAAGAAGTTATATTCAAGTTTATGACAGGTCAAGATGAAATTGAGTTAACAAAGACATTCGAACGTGCAAGAAAAATCAATGATATAGAAAGCGTTGTAACGACACAACTTGTTAATTCTATTCTATCCATTAGCGGGATAACAGATAAAGGAAAGATTTCTAGAATGGTTCCAAATATGCCTGCAATAGATTCATTAGCACTTAGAAACTTTATAGAGGAGAATGAGCCTGGAATTGAAATGAAATCGTTCGTAACCTGTAATAATTGCGGTTGGGACGGTGAAGTTGACATTCCAATAGGCGTAGAGTTTTTTTGGCCTAAGTGAAGAAGATAAAAAGAACTATTTAGAACAAATTTTCACATTGATGTATTATGGTGGTTTTAGTTATTCTGAAGCTTATTCGTTACCTATACCAGAACGCATATGGTTTATACATCGTATTATTGCTGAAGTTAATAAGTCACAAGAAGGTGGTGAACCTGATAATGTAAGCTCTCATTCACCTCCTATGTTTAAAAATATGTCACCAGAAATGCAAACATTAATGAAGCAACGTGTTGGTGCCCCAAATAAATTGCAACGTCCGTAATGTGAGAAAAAAGTAGCATCACGCTATAAATAATTTAGTTATGGCAAAAAATCCTCTCGATGATTTAACTAAACAATTAAAACTATCAACAGGTCTAGCTAATGTTTTTCGTAAAGCGCTTCATGATACGTTTGAAGAAGTAGAAAGCGATCAACAACGAGTTTCACGTGGTTTTAAAAGTATGGGTAATGATTTGAAACAAAATGTAATTAAACATTTAGAAGGTTTTCATTCAGTATTAAAAGGTGTACCAAAGACATTAGTAGCACTTAGTGGTGCCGTTAAAGGTTTTAAAATATCACTTGGATTAATGGGAACTGGTTTAAAGCTTGCCAAAGGTTTATTTCAAGCTGTTGCAAGCACCGCACTAGGATTAGCAGATATTGTTGTCAACAACTTATTCAAGGCATTTAATAAAACATATAGCACACTTAAAACAACTTTTAGTGTGACATTCAAGTACCTTCGTGGGGGTTTACGTGAGTGGATTACTAATCACTGGGAAGTACTCAGGGCTACAGAAGCAATGCGTGGTACGTTTGGTGATTTAGGTGAAGGTATTGGTAAAGCTGCAATGGATTTTGCTGGTGGTGCTGGTGTTGTTGGTAGAATCGGTGGTCGTTTTCAAGAAACGCTTAATATCATGCGTGAAGTATTAACTGGCGTCGGTGCATCGTTTGAGCAAATGGCTGCATCAATGTCAAGTAAACAACGTAAAGCAATAGGCAGTACACTTGTTATTCTTGGAAAAGGTTTAGGACTTTCAGGACAACAAATCGAAGGTCTTGCAAGAATGTCACTCGTAACTGGTGAAGCGTTTCAATCACTCTCAGATCGTTTAATGAAAGGAGTTGTTGCAGTATCATCATTAACAGGAATAGCAAAGAAAACAATTGCTAAAGATGTTATCACGATGATTGATGATGTTAATACATTCGGTATTCAAACAATTGAAAGTGCAACTACGACTACAGCAAGATTACGCACATTAGGCGTCGAAATAAAGCAAGTTGCAGGAATGGTTAAAAAGTTTGATACATTCAAAGATGCAGCTATATCTGTAGGCTTATTAACGCAAGCATTTAATATGCAATTTGATGCATATGCAATGATGCGTGAAGAAGATCCAGCTAAAAGAATTGACATGTTAAGACAATCATTTTTTGCAGCAGGTAAAAGTGTTGAAAGTCTTTCACGTCAAGAATTAAGTTTCTTAGCAACACAAACTGGTCTTGATATGAAAACCGCAGAATTGGTATTTTCATTAAAGAACCAAGGAAAATCGTATAAAACTATTCAAGAAGAAGCAAAAAAATCTAAATCACCACAAGAGAAAATGGTTGGTGTTATGCGTAATATGGAGAAGACTCTTGCAAGAATCTTAACATACTTTAAGCCTTATGAAACATTCATGGATGCATTCAACGAAGGTATGCGAAGAGGATTAGCATTATCAAAATCTGGTGCTGGTTTATTTAGAAATTATGAATACACATTACAAAACGTAATGGAAACTACACAACGACTCGTAGAATGGTCATTAGATAATATTCCTGGATTGAATGTAGTATGGAAAGAAATGACTAAAGCACTAGAACTTAAGGAATCAAAAAAATTCCTAGAGCAATTTGAAAAAGCAACAAAAAGCTTTGTTGATAATAATATGATAACTTGGGATATTTATAGCGAAACTTTATCACGTGAGTGGGATAAGATTTACGGAGAAGGTTCATCTAAAAGAATAATAGATGGTTTCAAAACAATGGGTAAAATGATAATTAAATCATTATCACAGTTAATCAATTACGTAACACCTAAGCTCGCTTCTTTTGCACAAGAATTAGCTGATGGTATTACAGGCGCCAATAAACCCGGAGGTTTTTTCAGCAAAGATTCGTGGTATCATCCATTATTATTATCACTATCAGAAGCATGGGAAACATTAAAAACACCATTATGGAACTTATTAAAAGCTACATGGGAATATGCAACAGAAAAAGCATGGCCTGCATTGCGTGATGGATTTAGCAACATGTGGAAAGAAAATAGAGAACCAATACTACAAGAATTAAAGTGGATGTGGAATTGGGTTATATATGAAGCGTGGCCAGTTGTTAAAGACGAATTATATAAAGGTTTTAAAGATTTACCATGGGGATGGATACTTGGCAGTGCAGCACTAATTACTACAATAACAGGTTCTATTACTGCTCTTGGGCATACAATTGCAACTAAACTAATGGGTGCTGTTGTTACAAAATTAACTGCAGGAATAACACTTAAAGGCTTAGCACTTGGAATAGGGGCCACATTTCTTGAGGTAACGGGTATTGGTTTATTAGCTGCGGCTGTGGGTGGATTTGCATATTATCTTACAAATACACTTATCAATGACATACCTAGAAAATTAGGTGTTCGAGGTTTTTCAGATATAATTGCTGATTGGATTTCTGAAGATGCAACAGAAACATCTGCAAATATGGCAGAAAAACTATATGGAAGTCAAGTAACACGATTAACAGAATTGAATAAAAAGCTTAAAGAGAACCTTAAATTAAAAGGTAAAGTTCGTGAAGAATCATTAAGAGAATTAAAAATAAAAGCCGCAGCAAAAGCAGAAACAATACGTGAAAAGTTTAGTAAGCTTGCTATAGAACGTGGCGAAGCAGAAAGAACACAAACAGGTTTACAATTTGCTTCAAAAGAAGAAAGAGATAAATTTGAAAGAAGAATTCGTGAACATGTAACAGCGGCTCTCAAAAAGGGTGGTTTTAGTGCAGTAGACATTGGTGAAGCGTATAAACTTAATATGAAATTTAAAGCATCAACAGAACGTGCAGTTAAAGAAGCTAAAGTTCGTGAAGAATCATTAAAAGAATTAAAAATAAAAGCCGCAGCAGAAGCAAAAACAATACGTGAAAAGTTTAGTAAGCTTGCTATAGAACGTGGCGAAGCAAAAAGAACACAAACAGGTTTACAATTTGCTTCAAAAGAAGAAGGAGATAAATTTGAAAGAAGAATTCGTGAACATGTAACAGCGACTCTCAAAAAGAGTGGTTTTAGCGCAGTAGACATCAGCGAAGCGTATAAACTTAATATGAAACTTAAAGCATCAACAGAACGTGCAGTTAAAGAAGCTAAAGTTGCCAACGTACATGCTGTTAAATCAATAAAAACAGCATCAGTTAAAGCTGCGACAACAGAGAAAATTATGCAAAACCATGAAGCAAGAGTCGTTAATGTAAGTGATGCATTCAAAAAAAATGGTGTAATGATGGGATCTGAAATGATTAAAGGAAATAAGGGAAATGTAACACTAGTTGTTCATAATACGTTACAAATAGATGGGCAAAACTTATCAGATGTATTGGCTAGTGAATATGGAATTAGTAATACTTATAAAGGTATAGAAAAAGGCCCAGGAGTACTTGAAGCAATATAATGCCACATAATAATGATAATGGCGGAAATTACCCAGAACCTGTTAATAAAGGTTACGTAATACCTAACGATAATGATGTAGAACATGCATCTGTAACCGATAATAGCCCTGCTGTTACCATAACAGGTAACGAAGCCGTTAGTGAGCTAATGCTTTATGCAATTAAGTTATTAACAAAGAATAATACATTTTTTCCATCATCATTCAATATAGACAGAGGCACAGATAATCGTGTATATACAGATAACTTTGCAGAAGAAAATATATTAAATAGCTCATTATATAGCACTGTCATAGCTGAATCTAATGCACATAAAAAAGGAGAAATGAACCTTAAAACACTTGTATCAGCATTTAATACAATTAACTCACAAGTGTATAGCGCGCTAACATATGCATTTAGTGGTGGTCAAACTGGTGAGTTTCATTCAAAAGGTGATAAAGAGATAATAAAAGGAAAAAAAGGAACTAACGCAACTAAAGAGTTTATAAATTCAATTATTCGTAATATTGGACCAACAAGCAGTGGTCAAGGTAGTAGAAATGTATTTCTACCTAATGAAACTACACATACACTATTACGTGGCGATAATGTGACAACAAATACTGATTATCATGATGATATTGTTGCAGGTTATAGAACAGAAGAAAATAAAGGCACAGGTGCTAAACAAATATATTCATCTGATAGAGGGTTTACAACAGTAAGTGTGGGTGCAGATTGGACATCTGATCTTGCAGAAGTACGAGCCGTAGGAACATCACAAGCTGCAGCCCGCGGCGCTATACTAGGTAGAGATTGGTCAAATGTTGGGTTTGATAATGCACTCATTAATTTCTTTGGCGGGATAGCCAGGGAGGTTCAGAGAAACCCACTGAAGGCTATTAAGTTCGAAACAAACAATATCCTATTCCATTTACATAATCCAAATGTCGTGAATGTTGATAAAGACCCTGCAGGTTCTTTGATAGCAGGAACAATAGCTGATTTCTTCGGTGTTACAGGTAATTCCACAACAGACCAAGTTGCTGGACCATATAGGAAAAATGTAACATCAATTTATAGAAAAACCGGACCATCAATATTGTCACTAATACCTGACTTTGAAGCATTTACTTTTGGAAAAGGTAAAATATTTAATTATGCATTTTCACTTGTGGGAGGTGCTGCATTAACATTTGGTGAACAAATGATCCCAGGAACTGGTAGAACAGTTGATAGTATGGCATCAGATACTCCTGTTGGAGATTTACTCGAGCTTATTGGTTTAGATGGAATTGCTATAGGTAGAACATCAGAAATTCGTGATAAAGCTAATTTAGAACCAGGAAGTGTAATCGCAAAAATAGAAAACCCTAAACATTTCAAAGGTGATGCAACTGAAGTTAGTAGTTTAGTAAGTCCCACCGGTGATGGTAGAGTATTTAGCTCAGTAGGAAAAAATAGATGGCAACTTAAAAACTTACCTGATCATGCAATATTACGACCAGGAAAACGAGTATATGATATTATTAGTATTAAGCCTTACACTACACTAGATACTATATCACCTGATCAAGTAAAAGAAATGGAACGATCACTCGAGTCAGAATATGTACCATTTTATTTTCATGATTTAAGAACGAATGAGATTGTTTCATTTTATGCGTTTCTTAGAACGATATCAGAGCAATATACGCCACAATGGAACTCAGAACAGTATTATGGTAGAGTAGATAATGTTCAAATATATGGCGGCTCAACAACAAGAAATATAAATCTTTCATATACAATTGTAGCACTTAATAGAATTGACTTTGATATAATGTGGAAAAAAGTTAATAAGTTAGTAACACTCGTTTATCCACAGTTTGGTGAACCAATCACGACAACAGATAGTACAATAATCCCATTTTCAGAGATAATAAGAGGTGCACCAGTAATTAGAATGCGTTTAGGTGATTTATTTAAAAGCAATTTCACGAATAAAGCATTGCTTGAAGCAAATGAAAATAAGCGTTTTGCACTAGATAATGCTGTCACGAGTAACGCAGCCGCGACAGGACCTTGGCCTGCACCTAAAGGTAGTTGGCAAAAACTAGCTGAAGCACAAGAAAAAGCAGACCAAAATACAGCAATAGAGCAAATACTTGTTGATTTTAAGCAAGCACAAGGAAAAGGATTAGCCGGTGTATTAACAGATTTATCATTTGATCATAATACAGCAACATGGGAAACAGCACCAAATCATGTCGCACCTCAACTTATAGAAGTAACTTTATCATTCACGGCAATTCACGATATTGCTCCAGGGCTTGACAAAAATGGTTATAATAGGGCACCATTATATAAACCTGTTAGTGATGAAGATGATGACACAATTTTCAACAATTCAACAGGTAAAGGAACACTAGACTCAACAATGAGAAGATAAAATAAATGGCTGAAAGTAGATATTTGAACACACCAATATTGCGAAATGAACAAATGTTTGGAACACAACAAGATTATATTGGTATAAAGTCTGATGTTGATAATGGTGTGATATCAACATTTCAATATATGACAAAACCACTTGATAGATTAGATATACTTGCTAATAGATTTTATAGCGATGGCAGATATTGGTGGATTATAGCGCTTACAAATGATATTGGTTGGGGTTTACAAGTACCAGCCGGAACAATATTACGAATACCACACACAAGTGATTCTATAACGGATAGATTATAATGGCAATAAATGATGATGCGTTTATAAAAGAAATATTTGGACTTAATGAAACAAATATTCGAACAACACATAAACTTGCAAATAAAGATAAACTTTATTCTGCTAAAAAAATGGAACAAGATGAATTATTTCATGTTTATACCAACCCTGGATTCTTAGATGGAAATAGTAATTGTCATATATTGATTCCAAAAGATCAAGAAATATTAAGTAAAATTAGACCAGATAGACTGCAATGGTTTGAACTTTACGGGTTTTTCAATTTATTATCAACGATTGATTTATCACTTTCGGTACCTTTTATTGAAATAAAGTGGCGCGACTATAATCCTGCAGATGAAGCTTTTGAAAAAAAGCAAGAAATACGAGTATTAAAAAATCAAGGTGAGCGAACTCTTGGTGATGTAATTAATGATCCATCGTTATATTTTCAACCACAAACATATTATAAAAATGCAATAAATAAATTTAGACCATTTCTTGCAATTAAAAGCTTTGATGTAGAAATAAAAATTCCGATTGGTATGATAGCAACTAAATATGCTACATTACAATTAACATTATTTGATATCACAAAACTTGCAAAAGCACGAGATTTTATATATCCTGGAGATCGAGCACCAACACTTGAAATAACATATGGTTGGTCACATCCATATGGTACGAAAACATTTCAATCACGTTTTATAAATAATTTACGTGATACCGCGATGTGGCGTGTTGCAAATTACAGTGTCAGCATTAATCAAGATAATACAGCGAATATTACATTAGAATTATTTTCACTTGCTGCACATAAAATAGTTAGAACAAACTTAATTCCAGAAAAATCTGGAATTGAACAATTAAATAGAGACGCAAAAAATGCACAAGTAATTAAAGAAAAAGAATTAGAAAAACTTAATAAAGAATTAAATAAAAATCCAACTAAAAAACGTAGAACACAATTACTAAGATCTATTCAAGAATTGACAAAAGATTCACCGTCACTTGATATTATTAATGATAAAAAATTATCAGTCAAAGGAAGAAGTAATATAAGTAAAAAAATTATAAAGTATAATAAAAAACTTGCAAAAGGTACTAAAAAACACCTCAACGAATTCTTTAATAGATTATTTTTTATAACTGAAGTAGAAGAAAGAAATAGAGTACGTAAGGGTAGGCGAAAGAAAAGCTCAAATAATCACATTGTTGCAGAATACGAAAATTGGATAAAAAAAAATGGACTAGAAGAAAGTTTTAGCTTTATTACGAGAAGAAGAGAAACAAAAAATGGTAAGCGGGGTAAAATAATAACTAATAATCCAAGAACATATTTAGGTTTATTACTAATGTATATTTTTGGCGTATGTATACCACGTGCTAGAAATGAACATGAAAATGTAGAAACACAACTTATATTTTATAATTTTAATGCAAATTCATTAAGAACAAAAAATAAAAATATTTCATCGTTTATTATTCATAATTCAAATGGAGGACAAGCTAAGCGTAGGGTGGGATTTGTAGATCAGATTAACAGATATATTCTAAAAACAAAAATCTTAAATCCACCGATACATGATATTTTTTCGATAATAAATAGAGATTATTTAAGTAATCCAATAAACTTGAATTTTGGTTGGGATCCTGATTTTTTCAATCTTAAAAAAGTTCGTATTGGTAAAAACGAAGATGGGACACCTAGGTTCAAATATATTGTTGATAGTGCAGGTGAAAAATATTACAACATGGCTAAAGAAATTGGTTTTATCCAACCTTCTATTAAAATGTATATTGTAGAAGGGCCAGCAGCAGATAAAGAAAATACTATAATACGTAGAGTATTTATTTATGATGAAGCTGAAAAAACAAATGAAACAGAATTACTAGCATTACGAAAACGAATAGATGAGAATAATGATATCGGCACAATAGAACAATCTTATCAAGAAGTTAGATCTGAAATACCATTTGTACAGGTTGGTACAGAAAGAACAATAGTAAAAAACGTTACACTAAACACAATTAATGATCCTATGTTACAAACAATTTTTATGCAACGTATAGCACCATCGACAAACGCTGATAATACAGAGCAACAAAAGCATTTACCAGCACAATTTTTACCAATGACTGCAGAAATAGAAACATATGGGTTTCCAAATATAATGTTCGGCTCTAAGTTATTTATAGATCTTAGAACTAACACAACGGTTGACAATATATATAGAATAATAGGTGTGAGGCACTCATTTACACCTAGTGCAATAAATACTAAGTTATCATTAACACCAGATGATGCTTGGTTACATATTAAAACAGAAGATGAACAAGAAGAATAATGTTAATCACAGAACAAAATAAAGAACTTATTTTAGAACAAGGTATAAATAGACTTCCTGGTGGAAAAATGTTTTTAGGGCTCGCAAAGAAATTAGGTATACAACCAGATCCTATGGCATTCATTGATTTTACAACAATGACAACAAAAAACGCTATCAAGTTTTTCAAAGACAAATTAGCAGGGATTGCAAAATATTTAGCCGGAAGCCTTGCAGGGATAGCGACGACGGCATATACATATTATGGTTATGCAAATGCTTTATCTAATAAAATCGAGGTACTTTTAGATGAAATTAGTGACAATTCACGGAAGTTCAGAGATCAATTAGTAGAAAAAACAAATTTATATAGTGAACCTGATGGAAACTTAGATACTTTATTTTCTGTATTAGCGCTTGAAGATGAGTCACCTTATAAAGATATAATAGACGCTATAATAAAAGAATTACAAGTAGGCTTTTTTAAAGATCTTGCACAAACACGTATAAAGCGAATTCTTAAAAATATTGAAGATGAAAATCTTAGAAGTGAGTATGAAGGCTTTTTCGATTTCACAAATGTATCAAGAAATAACATTAATGCTCTTCAAAAACGAATTGTATTAAATAATCTTGAATTACGAACAGGGTTTCACAAGCGTGATGGGCACCCATTTATGTGGCTTGTTGTAATATATGCAGAAAGTATTCCTATAAATGATCCATCAAAAGGACGTGCAAAGACAAGTACATTAAATTGGACTAACGCAGAAATGATCCCACAAGAGACTGGTTTATCATTATCATGGTTACAACGTGGCATTAAAGCAAGCGCAATTAGATCACTAGCTGAAGCGATTACAACAAATAATGAATTAAGAACAGCTGCAAAGCAAGTACTTGAAATGCATGTAAGCCCATTAAAAGGTAACGATCAGAAAGAGATAATAAAAGTTCTTAGTACAATGGAATACAATATCCAAAATGGTTTAATATTTTTTGGAAATGAACAAATGATTAAAAATATTATTAATGACATTTTTGTACAACCAGCCAAGGGTGATTCTCAAAGAGAAGAACTCGTGAAACAAACACTTCAAGCGCTTCCAGAAAATTCAGCATTACGAACATTGTTAACAAACGATATTAAAGGGTTGCCTAAAGAAGAACCTGAAGAAGTAGAAACAAAAAAAGAAAAATATACATCTGAAGAGATTGGTGCAGCACGATTAATTGGTTCGATGATAAATTATCAGTATAATGGTGCAAATTGGAAAGCATTAATTAATAAACCTATTAAAACGACAAAGGCATTAACGAGAGTTCGATTTTTACAACAAGGTCCCAAACAATCAGATAAAGCAAAAATTAAACGCTTATTTAAGACAATAGAACCATTCAATACACTAAAAATATCTGATGATGTGATAGATAGATATATTGAATATATGAGTGGGCTATGGAAGGGTTTGCGTACTCAAGCATCAACACTAGATGATTTTGTTAGAGGTTTCTCGTATTACACAGAACATTTTATTGACTCGAGTGTTATTAGCACTAGTGATGAAAATGAAGAAGAAAAGAAAGAGATTAGTGAAATAACGTTTATTAACAATACACTAATATTTGAAACATATGAAAATGAATACCTTATACCACAAGATAAGTTCTTAAAAATATATAATGTAAATTCAAATAACACGAATAATCACACATTATTCGAATTCAATAGTGACAAAATCTTTAACGTCAAACTTGATAAAGTATTAGGATTTATACACTTAAAATCACAAGAATGGGAATATATTGCAAAATATTTGCACTAATCTTTGTTATAGTAATAAAATAATGTATAACAAAATATTGAAAATGTACTATGGCTGCTCAAAAAACGATATACATATTTCCATACTTTATGACAAAACATGTAATATCATTTGCATTTTCTGATAGTGATCATATCACGCACATAAATAAATATACATTTGATAAATTACAAAATCTAATAGAGCAATATGATAGAATCATTACTATAAATTTTTCTAAGATATTCAACTTATCAGACAAAAGTCAAATATTTGATATTGATCACATAAAAAAGCTGTATAAACATGATTTTGTAGCGCTTAATGTGAAAC
>NZAS01000105.1 GCA_002686195.1 Candidatus Pacearchaeota archaeon
GATGTTATACAGATTAATATGATTGTTAAGAAGGAAGGTGCTAAGAAGCTTGAGGAGATTTTTAAGAAGGAAGATGCTGGAGAGGAGGGAGGAGAAGAGAAGGCAGAAGAAGGAAAGCCGGAGGCCCAACCTGAAGCCCAGGAACAGCCAAAGCCGGAAGAAAGTAAGGAAGATCCAAAGTCAGAAGAGAAACCTGCTGAAGAAAAAATAGAAGAGAAAAAGGAAGTTCCTAAAGAGGAAGCTAAAGAGCCTGAAAAGAAGGAGGAATAAAATGGGAATTCTAAATATAATTAGGAAGCATAAATCTAAATTATATATTGCAGCTTTAGTTGCTTTACCTACTGTTGGTTCTGCAGCTCAGGGTCATGGGGATCGAGTGATAGATTATCTCTTTGGCGATACTGAAGTAAAAGAAGTTCAACCACAGAATCCCCGATTACAAAGACATGTTCCAATGCCTAGTGAAATTCCTGAAAATGGGAAAATTCCAAATGGATTGAGAAGATCTCCACGAGAAGAACTTGAATTGCTTGAAAATAGATATAGAGTTGTTTAACAATAGTCTTTAAATAATATTTATTCTTTAATGTTTTATGGAAGGTGATGTTGGAAGAGGGGGTCGATTTTATTGTGTAGCTCTTCTTACTATGGCATCTCTTTTATCTACTTGCGAGGGCTGTGCTAGATATAATGGGCGTTTGGAAGGTGAAGTTATTGATTCTCCTGTTGAAGAGAGACAACTTGAGACCCCTAGTTATGATAATGGAAGAGAAAGGAAGATGGAGAAACCTGCTTATGAGGAACTTGAAAGACTTAAGAGTTGTACGAATATTTGTTAACCACAGCCTTTAAAAAGTAATTTCTTTAAGTAATTTTATGGCAGAAGTTGAAGAGATAAATATTGGAATTGTAGGTCATATCGACCATGGGAAAACCACGCTGTTGCAGCAACTTAGTGGTAAGTGGGCTTCTCAGCATAGTGAGGAGCTTAAGAGGGGGATTTCCATTAAGTTGGGATATGCAGATGCTACTATCTATGAGGATTCTAAGGGTTTTAATATTGAGAAGAAAGGGAAGGCTGTTAGAAAGGTAAGTTTTGTTGATGCGCCTGGGCACGAGATGTTAATGGCGACTATGCTTTCTGGGGCTGCTATGATTGATGCTGCGATTTTGGTTGTGGCTGCAAATGAAGGGATTAAGCCGCAGACAAGAGAGCACTTGATGGCATTGCAGGCGAAGGGGATTAAAGAATTGATTGTTGTTCAAAATAAGATTGATCTTGTTGATAAGAAAGAAGCTGAGAAAAATTATAAAGATATTCAAGAGTGTTTGTCTAATGGATATGGGAAATCCAAGATAATTCCTGTGAGTGCGCAGCAAGGTGTTAATGTGGAATCTGTTTTGGAAGCTATTGTTGAATTTAAAATTCCTGCGCGTGATTTGAAGGGGGAACCAAGGTTTGTTGTTGCTAGGAGTTTTGATATTAATAAGCCCGGGACTTTGCCTGCGAATTTGAAAGGGGCTGTTTTGGGAGGTACATTAAAGCAAGGAGTTTTGAAAACGGGGGATATTATTGAGATTAAGCCTGGACTGATTAAGAAAGAAGCTAATCAGACTAGATATGAAACTGTTAAGACGAAGATTACTGGATTGTTTAAGGGCTCTGATGAAGTTAAGGAGATAGAGCCTGGCGGAAGTGTTGGTATTGAAACTGAATTAGACATGGTTCTTGGGAAGAATGATGTTTTAGCTGGGAATGTTGTTTCAACTGAAGGGAAGCTTCCGGATTTAACTGAGAGCGTGAAGTTGAAGTTTGAATTGTTCCCAGAAGTTTATGGCCTTGGGACTGCTGTGAAAGTTGATCCTGTTAAAGCTTCGGAGACTTTGATGTTAAGTGTTTGTACTTCTACTACTGGAGGAAATGTTAAGAAGATTAAAGGTGATGAATTGGAAATGAGTTTGAAAGTGCCGGCTGTTGTCTTTAAGGGAGATAATGTTGGTATTGCTCGGAATGTTGGTGGGCATTGGAGACTCATAGGTTACGGAGAGGTACTATGAGTCCCCAGGCCTTCGAAACTAAGAATCATCAAAGTTTCTTCAGACATTGGAGATTAATTGGGTATGGGGAAGTATTATAATGAGTCAGGTAGGTTCTCTTTCGAATTTTGGCGGATTGGGCGTTCCAGTTCATGAAACTCGTTTAATGGATGAATGTTATGGTGCTCCTGGTAATGTTCTTAGGATTTTTGCGGGGAGAATAATGGACGCCTCACAAAGAAGAGTGTTATCTCCTGGTGAGTTTAATTCTTCTGATAGTGGAAATCTGACTGGAAGCGCGGGGTTTGTGGACGTTTCTTTTAATGAACCTAATTTACCAATTGATTTGGAATTATGCTCTTTAATTACTGGAATTGGAGTCGAACCTGCTTATCAAAGAAATGGTTTTGGAAGAATGCTCTTAGGAATTGCAGAAACAATTGCAGATTACCATAATATGAGGCACATTGCGACGACTTTTGTTTTGGATGATAGATTTAGGAGTATGCTGGAAAAGAGAGATTATACTTTTTTTAATTATGGAAGTCAGGCTTTTAAGAGATTGCCTTAGTTATAACAATCTTTATATCTTCGTTATTTTATGAAGGGTTATGGATGCAATTTCAAAGACAGAGGGGCCCTGTGTTGTTTTGGCGGGGGCAGGAACTGGGAAGACATATACTATTGTTGAGAAAATCAAGGAGCTAGTTGATTCTGGGAAATATGATGCAGAGAAAATTGTTTGCATTACTTTTTCAAATGAGGCTTGTAATAATCTTGTTTTAAGGATTGGGAAGTTGCTTGGACAGGATGTTGCGGAGAAAATTGTGATTAGAACTTTTCATGGTTTTAGTGCTGATTTGTTGAGGGAGTATGGAGATCGTGTCGGAATAAGTAAGGAATTTAAGATTTTGGATCCTAATGAGGCCAAAGTTGTTTTGCATAGGAATCTTAGAATTCCAGCAGGGCTTTGTCATAGTTATATTGGTACTATTGGGACTGCTAAAGACTTAGGGATTGCAGTGGAAGAGTTTGAATCTTATCTTACTCGGAAGATGGAGAAATATGGTGATGCCGATTTAAGTAAGAAGTTGGAGAATTTGCAGTTTGGTTTGCAGACTTTACATCTTAAAGATGATAAGCAAGGGAAGAGGGATTTAGTTAATGAGATTAAGACAATTCGGAATTTGATTGCTCTTAAGAAGTTTGTTAGTGCGTGGAAAGCTTATGAGAAACTTAAGGCGAAGGCGAATTATCAAGATTATTCTGATTTGAATAATAATTCTTTGAAGTTGTTGGAAAGCCACAGAGAGATTGCTTCTGACTTTGATTATGTGATTGTTGATGAGTTTCAAGATACAAATAAGTTGCAGTTGGATTTTTTGATTAAGCTTTGTCCTCATAGGAACATCACAGTCGTTGGGGATTTGAATCAGTCGATATATAGATTTCGTGGGGCGTATAGGAAAAATATTAGTTTGTTTAGAGAGGCCTTTGATGTTTCAGACAAGGATGTTTTTAATTTGGATAAGTCTTTTAGAAGTCCTAATAAGATTTTGAAAGTTGCGCATAAGTTGATTTTGAATAATTATAAAAATAAAGATGAATGCTTTTTTGTTGAGAGCGCTTTTAATCGTGAAGGTGATAAGGTAGAAGTTTTTGAACTTAAGGATTCTAGAGAGGAGGCTCGGAAAGTTGTCGAGCTTATTAAGTCTGGAGTTTCGGGCGGGACGCCTGAGGAAGAGATCTGTGTTTTGTTTAGGAATCATCAGTATGGCCGTGTTATTCGGAAGGCTTTGGAGGAAGCTGGGATTAAATATTGTGCTGTTTCCAAGGCCAGTTTATTGAAGCAAAAATCTGTGAAAACCGCGAGGGATTATTTGATAATTTTGGACAAGTTGAAAAGGAAAGATAAAGGTGGAGAGCAGGCTTGGTGGGATTTGGTTTATCAATTGGATTTTGCTCAGGATGATTTGGTTAAGATTGGGCGGTTTATTAAGGATTTCAATAAGAAGGCTGGGGGCGATAGGGGTGGTGCCCACCCTACTCAAACTTCGACTTCTGATAGTATGGCCCACCCACCCACCCAGGGAAATGTGAAGTCAAAGTTATCGTCCACCCAAGGACAAGCTGAAATTAATTTATCTGTTAAATTATTTAATGAATTGGCTGGGATGGACCTTTCTGATTCGGGTAAGATGGCATCTAAGATTTTAATTGAGAAGGTGAAGAGGCTTTTGGAGTCTGTTAATAGTCCTCTTGGTGAGCTTGCTAGGGAGGTTTGTCAGATGGCTGGGAGGGTGAATGAGATTAGGACGAAAGAGGACAAGGAAGCGATGTTGAATTTGAATAAGTTTTATGAGATTGCTAAGACGCACGAGGAGTTTTATGACGCTGACCTTGGGAATTTTCTTTATTATCTTGATGTGCTTGAGGACCTTGGGATTGAGATTGAGGCTGCTGAGTTGGAGGAAGAAGGGGTTCGGCTGATGACTTCGCATGCTACTAAAGGACTTGAGTTTAAGACAGTTATTATTACTAATGTTGCTCAAAGCAGATTTCCCATGGAGCGTTTTATTCCAAATGGTTTGATTCCTACTGAGCTTTTGCCTGAGGTTAAAGAAGATATTAAAGGTCTTTCGGAAGATGAGGCGGAGGATTTTGTTTTGAGTTATGAGAAGCATCATCAGATGCTTGAAGAACGGAGATTAGCCTATGTTTCTTTTACAAGGGCTAAGGAGAAATTGGTTTTGACTTTTGCTGATAAGTATGGGCATAAGAAGTTTTTCCCTTCTCGTTTTTTGAATGAGATTGAATATAGGTTGAATGATGATATTAAGTTTGAGATGGATAAAGAAGAGAAGTATGTTGAACCTCAGATAGATATTAAGACAGGGCTTGAGTTTGGTCAGGCTCTGGGATCAGGAAGGTTTGAGGAATTGTTAAGTGAGATTGTTAGTTCTAATGGGGAGGAAAAGGAGAAAAAGCATACAAGGTTTTCTCCTTCGGCTTTGCTTTTGTTTGATGAGTGCGAGAAGCAGTTTGAGTACAAATATGTTTATAATATGCCAGAGAGGAAAACTGCTTCTTGGGAGGCGATGAGGCTTGGTTCGTTTGTGCATGTTGTTTTGGAGCGGGGGGTTTCTTCTGGTTTTTCTAGTGTGGAGAATTTTTTGGATTTGACTCGGCAATTGAGCATGGAGGAGGAGTGGGAAAGTGTTGAGTTGGAAGATGCGGAGCTTTTAGTTAAGGTTTTCTTTGAGAGAAATAACAATAAGTTTTCTGCGGAGAGTAAGACTGAGCAAGTTCTTCCTCTTAAGTTGGCCGATATGAATTTTATTGGGTTTGCGGATCGGATTGATTTTACTAATCATGGGGCCGAGATTGTGGATTATAAAACTGGGAAGAGCGCTGTGAGGCCGAAGAATCGGAATTGGCAACTTGGATTTTATGCTTTGGCTGCTAAAGAGAAATACGGGAGCGTTAGGAAAGTGACTTTGGATATGTTGAAGCAGGATAAGCCTTTGGAGTTTGAGATAGACGAGAAAGGGAATGCTACTTGTTTAAGTTCGGATAGGATGGGTGGATTTAATATTTACGAAGTTGAATCTGAGTTAATACAGGCTGCTCATCGGATTCAAGAGGCTTATAAGAAAGGGTTTAGGGCTTGCCCTGTTGAGAAAAACTGCGAATTTTGTAATGAATATGTACACGGACTATAGAACATGATGGTCTCTTAGGAATTGTTCGTCTTCGGAAATTACGGGGTCGTCTTCTGAAATTTGGACTTCGTAACCTGCTTCTCCTGCTTTTTCAATGAGGTCGATTAGTGGGTCGTCGACGACCATTCTTCCGCGTATTGCTGAATGATAAGGAGGGTTTGTTTCAAAGCCAACGAGTCTTTTGCCTTGAGGATTTGTTATGGGGTACTTTGATAATGTTAGGACTTTTGTTTGTTCTTCTGTTGCTGTTGTCATTGTAATATCATGGGATAAGGGTTTTTAATTTTTGTTGTGATAATTATATATATAGCACAGTAAACTTTAAAAGATGTGTGCTTTAGGGTTTTTATGGAGAGACCTGTATTGATATATAGGGGGAAGTCGGTGACAGCTCCGACCATTAAGAAGAGGAATGAGGTTGTCTCTAAGTTTTTAGGATATATTACTCCAAATATGGATGAAGTTCAGAGATTCATAGAGAGAGATGAGGCTTTTGTCTTTTCTTTAGATCAGAAGGATAGGCCGAAGGGTAATCTTCATATTAATCTTTATGGCTGTATTGATGATGATCTTGATGAACAATATGGTTTTATTAGTTATGATCCGAATCCTGAGGGAGAGGCAGTTTTTATGTTGATTGAAAGGAATACTTTTCCTGTTTTTGTTGCTTGTTTGGGAAGTGAGCTTTATTATAGTTATTACACATCTAAGAGTGGAGGTAGTAAGTGGGGAATGGATGGATTTGATGAGAATGTAGCTGAGAGAGTTAAAATTGAAAGTTTGAAAGAGAAAAGAGATTCTGATACAAGTGAGTGGAAAGGAGAGGAAGTTAGATTTGATGGTGAGAAAGATTTAACACCTTTGGAGAAGAAATTAGGTATTACTCTTGATGAAGATTAGTGAAGGGTTTTTATACTTGTTTTGGTTTTGAAAGGGATGGCGAATATAAAAGTTGTTTTGATATCTTTGGCGGCTTTGGGGGCGATGGTCTTGACTTTTACTGTTGATTGGATTTTTATTGCTGTGGCTGCCCTGTTGTCTTTTTGGGGGTGGAGGGAGTTGTTGAAGAAATAGTTTAAAGATTCAAAGCAATCTTTAACTCATTCAGTTCTAAGAGAACTGAAGGTTTTAAAAACTTCAGTTTGTTAATAGTGTTAACCTATTATTATAGGAAAAAGAGAAGGAGGTGAAATATGGCATATACTACGATTGAAATTATGGCTTTGATTGCTATCATTGCGACTGTTGTTAAACTTGTTGCTGTTGCTATTAATCAAAAGGCATATATGAATTTTGCAAAGAACATCTATTCAAAACCTGGGTTGGCTAAGTTGGTTTTTGTGATATTGGCTGCTATTGTGCTTTATTATTTAGTACAATCTGGAGTTGATATTATTACGATATTGGCTGTGACATTATTTGTGGCTTTATTGTATGGAATAAGCTTTGTGAACTACATTGATGACTTGCTTGCAAAAATAGATAAGGTAAACATTTGGAAGGATCACATGATTGACTGGATAATCTGGATAGCGTTGATTGTCTGGGGTGCTTACGTTTTGTTTATGTAAGTCTATAATTTATTTCATCAAGATGTAAAACATCTTGAATGCCTAAAAGTTAGAAAGCCAATAAAAAACTTTTAGGTTATTTATTATTTTTCTTACAACAATGCTTAAATAGGGTGGAGCTTATTTTTTGATAACGAGTTTTTAGATTACTATTTTAATCGATAAAAAGGTTTTTAAACCGATTTTTTGTTACTCTGCTATGTTCTATTTATTAGATGTTGAAGATCATGTGAGGGTTGAACCTAAGCATTTTGGTTTGCTTACTCATGAGGCTATTGAGACGCAATTGAATGAGAGTTATGTTGATAGGATTGATAAGGAACTTGGGTATGTGATTTCTGTTATAAGTGTTGATGATGTTGATGATGGTGTGATTATTCCTGGGGATGGGGCCGCATTTTATAAGACCAAGTTTAAGATTTTGGCTTGGAAGCCTGAACTGCATGAATTGATTTACGGGAATATTGTTGAGATTACTAATTTTGGAGCTTTTATGCAAATCGGACCTGCGCAGGGAATGATTCATATTTCGCAGACAATGGAAGATTATGTTTCTGTTAGTAAGACTGGAACTTTAGCTGGGAAGTCAAGTAAGAGAGTTTTGTCTAAAGGGGATGATTGTGTTGCAAGAATTGTTGCTATTTCATATAAGGGAGATAGTCCGAAAATAGGATTGACGATGAGACAGCCTGGATTAGGAAAATTGCAGTGGCTTGATGAAGATAGGAAGAAGAAAGATTCTGTTGCTAAGAAGGCTGCGAAGGCCGCTGATAAAGAAGAAAAAGCTTCTGGCGGTGCTAAGAAGGGAAAGAAGGAGGAGAAGAAATGAGAGTTAATATGTATGAAGAAAGTTTTAATATTATGCCTAATAGTCCTCACAGTGATGTTGACGTTGGTGAGGATTTGGACGCGAGCAGACTTTATGATGTTCATGCTTGGGTTGGGGATGAGGAAAGACATGCTATAAGGACGAATGTTTTGGGTGCAAGTGTTGAGAGTAGTTTAAAGGGGTTGGAATGTAATCATGGAGATGAGTTGAGAGGTATTGGGATTTCAGAAGCTAGGGGGGTTGTGGCATAATGGCAACAGCGGTTAAGACTCGTGATTTAGGACAGGAAGAAAGTTCTGGGAAGAAAGCTGGGGAAGAGAATTTGAGAGGGAAAGTTATAATTATTAATCCAGAGGAATCTGAAATTGCTGAGAATCTTGAGATCAAAGAGAAGGGTGTTTATGGGGTTAAATTTAGATGAGCGAACAAGAATTAGATTTTAAGAATTCCTTATTGAAAAGGAGAGAAGTTGAATTTGAGATTTCTGCTGAAGGGAATCCTGGGTATGCTAAAGCTAAAAAGGAAGTTGCTGAAAAGTTTAATGTTTCTGAAGATTTGATTGTTATTAAGACATTGAAAAGTAAGTTTGGGATGAATACTTTTTTGGTTGATGCTTTTATTTATGATAGTAAAGAGGATTTGGAAAGTGTTGAGCCTAAAGTAAAGATTAGTGGGGAAAAGAAAGAAGGGGAAGGAGCACAGGAACAGCCAAAGCCTGAGGTGAAGGAAGAAGTTAAAGAGGAAGTGAAGGAAGAAAAACCTGAGGAGGCTAAGGAATAATGGCACCTCCAAAAGGTGGAACTACTAGTGATGGTGAGGGGAAGAAGACTAAGAAGAATAAGCCAACTAGTAAGAAGTATAGTCATTATGTTATTGAATCTGGGGTTGCGAAGAAGATGAAGAAGAGTTGTCCTCGTTGTGGGCCTGGGATTTTCTTGGCTGAGCATGATAATAGGTTCTATTGTGGGAAATGTGCTTATACTGAGTTTAAAGGGAAGAAGGCTGATTCTGTAGAAGAAAAGAAGGAATAACTATTTAGCTTCTGGGGGTGTTGGGCACATTGAGCAAAGGGATGCTTTTCTTGGGGCGTTGAGTTCGTATGTTTTATAATTTTTAGAACACACAGAGTTGCAAAAAGTTGCTTTTTTAGGGTAGACAAACTCTAACATCTTTACATTTTCTATATGGGCATTTTTCTTTTTAATGGATTTATTGCAGAATTCGCATTTTACATTAAAATTTTTAGTTAAAACAGACATAAGTTTCATAGGAATTGTAAGTATGGAGTTTATTTAATGGTTTTGGAAACGGTGTGAAAAATATTTAAACAAAGTTCAGAACTTTGTTAATATCACTAATTACTCTTTTCGCTCTAGATCCGCTTGGGCAATCCTTTCTATATTTGGAATTGATTAGTAGGGCGTCCGTGCCTACGTCTTTTGCAGGTTTGCAGTCCCATAAGTAGGTATCTCCAACCATTAACGCATCTTTTTTATTTAAATTAAATTTTTTTAGAGTTTTAAGGATATATTCACCTTTGGCTTTCATGATTGGGGGTGTCGCGTGAGTTTCATCGATATAGTTTGTTAATTTAAAATATTTGACTTTATCTTTTAGTATTTTATTTGCTATTTTTGGGGAATATGGGTTTGCACTTAGAATTACTATAGTTATGCCTTTTTCCTTTAATTCTCTTAGAGTTTCAACTACGAAAGGCGTTAATTCAATGTGCTCATTTGGATCATCTTTTGTTTTTTCATTGTGATAAATCCAATGAGGTTTTTCTTCATATTTTGTGGTTTTTGGATACCAAAGGGTTCCGTCACCATCAAAAAATACAATTTTCTTTTTCATGGTTGTTTTAAATCTTTATAATTAGTAGAAAATAAGAGAAATATCCGTGCCTATTTTGATATTAATAGGAGTTTACGTCTCTTAATCGGGTTTAATCTTGGAAAATTAAAACCCTAGAAGAGGAGGCAATCATCCAAGCTAAAATTAGAAGGATGGTACGTCCTCTTCCGGGCAAAAAGAGGTGATAATATATTGAGCTGTGGGAAGTATTTAAAGTTTTCGGTATGTTGTAACTTTTCAATGGAGACAGCAGTGATTTGCCTCTTTTATGTGGTATATTGGTGTTACTGGGGGATTTTGGACATTTTGGAATTGGACAGTTGGGCTGAACTTTACTGTCCTATAGTAGAACTCCCACTTAGGAATCCAATTGGACAACCCTTTTGAGAAGCGTTGTCTTATTTTTAGCCACCCCCAAAGCCAGTTATTATTGGAAAGGCATATAAACATTGATAGATAGATTAGGTTATGAGTGAACCCACCCACCCGCCCGAAACCCAATTATCACCCACCCAAGGGCAAAATAATAAGGTGGGGCAGGAGCAGATACACGATCTTCTTTTTAGCGACAAGCTTAGCTGGCAGAGCATTATTTATGACTTGATTAATACTGAGCAATTGGATGTTTGGGACTTGGATTTGAGTGTTTTGACGGATAGGTTTTTGGAGAAAGTGAGAGAGTTGGAAGAGGCGGATTTCTTTGTTTCTTCTAAGGTTTTATTGGCTGCTTCTTTGCTTTTGAGGATTAAGTCTGAGATTTTACTTAATAATTACTTGCCTGATTTGGATGCTGTGCTTTTTGGGAAGGAGGAAGATAAGAAGTATACTCAGGAAAGGATTGAACTTGATGATGAGATTCCTGACCTTGTTCCCAGAAGTCCATTGCCTAGGACTAGGAAAGTTAGTTTGCAAGAGCTTATGGCTGCTCTTGGGAAAGCGATTAAGACTGAAAACCGTCGGATTGAAAGAGTTGTTGTGGCTAAGAGGCATGAGATGGAGACACAGATTTCTTTGCCTAGAAAGAGGATGAATATTAAAGATGAGATTAGGAATGTTTATGAGAAGTTGAAAGGGCTGTTTAGTCAGAGAGAGCAGAAGTTGGCTTTTTCTGAGTTGGCTGGGAAAGGTGTTGAGGAGAAGGTTGCGACTTTTGTTCCTTTGTTGCATTTGGATAATCAGAGAAAGGTTTTCTTGGAGCAGGAAGGACATTTTAAAGAGATTTGGGTTTGGATGCAGCATCATTATGATAAAAAGCACGCGGCTTTATTGGATTTGATGAAGAAAGAGGTTGAGGAAGAGATGGTTAAGATGGAGGCGGAGATGAGTGAGGAGGAAAAGGTTCGGGCTGACGATTTAGAAAATAAGTATAGTGATCCGTTGGGAGAGTTAGGTTAATTTGTTAATCAATTGTTTTTCTGTTAATAATTTTTCCTCTCCGGAGGACATGTCTTTTAATTTGAACTTTTGCGATTCTATTTCTTGTTCTCCTACAAAGATTACATAAGGGATTTCTAGGGAGTTGGCGTAATCGAGTTGTTTGCTTGGGTTTCCAAATGTTGTTATGCAGGGGACTCCTGCTTTTCTTAATTTCTTGGCTATGTTAAACATGGCTTTGTCTTCTTCGAATGATATTAACAATGCTTTAATCTTATTTTTGATTGGAATATTTGCTAGTTGCGTTAGACGTTCTAATCCAAATGAGAAACCTACTGCTGGGATATCTCTGTTTGATAGTTTTCCTACTACTTTATCATATCTTCCGCCTGCTCCAATTGAATCTTTGCTTTGAGGGGTTTTGAACTCGAAGACAGAACCTGTGTAGTAGGAAAGGCCACGTGCTAAGTATTGATTGAATTTTACTTGGATTTTATAGGCTTTACATTTTTCTATTAGTTCTTTGATTTGCTCCGCTCCTTTGAATCCGTTGTCTAAATAGAATTCTAGGTTTTTATCTAGGAGTTTGAATAAAGTTAAGACTTGGTTTGAGTCTGCGTATTTTTTTAGATTTAGTTTGACTTGGTCTTCTCCGATTTTGTCTAGTTTATCTAATTCTTTCATAATGGCTTCCGGATTTTGGATTTGGACTGATTCTATTAGAGATTGTATTAAGGCTCTGTTATTTATTTCTATTTCAAAATCTATGTTTAAGGATTTTAGGATTTCTGATGCTAGGGCAAGGCATTCTGCATCTGCATTTATTGAAGGATCACCGATAATGTCTGCGTCGCATTGTGTGAATTGTCTAAATCTATTGGATGTTATTGGTTCGTCTCTAAAGACCGGGCCTATTTGGTATCTTTTGAAGGGCAACTTGAGGTTTGGGTTTTGTTTGAAAAGTCTTTGGAGTTGGAATGTGAATTCGTATCTTAGGCCTAGGTTTCTTCCTGCACGGTCTTTTAATCTGAAACGGTCGGAAACTGCTTCGTCTTCTTCTGCTGGGAGGGAATCTCCTTTGATTAGTTCGTCGAATTCTATTATTGGGGTTTCTAGAGGGACAAAGCCGTAGAGCTCGAAGTACTTTTGGATTGTTTTTTTGATTTCATTTCTTTTTTGGCTTATCGGGGGCAAGAAGTCTTGGAAGCCTTTTACTGTGTCGATTTCGGGTTTCATTTTGTTTGTTATTGCCTTGTTATTTGTATGTCTCTGACTCACTCTTGCTCGGGGACTCGCTACGGCGAACAGAGAGGGCGGAAGGAGAGGATCGAACTCTCCCTTTCAGCGCCACAGGCTGACGTACTACCACTATACTACAACCGCCATATATGGGAATCTCATATTTAATTTAGTTCTGGGGACTATAAAAGCTTTATTAGGATTAGAAGTAAAACTAGGATTTTCCCTTTCAGTGGGAATGATGCCGACAACTCCTAGTTTCTATTGTCATGATTATTGGAGATGAGAAGGGTTTTTAAAGATTATGATTATAGGATTTTGATGTTGAGAAAGTTTCCTTATACAGAAAATGAGAGAAATCTGTATAATGATCCTAGAGTTGGGCCAGATACTTTATTTCGATTGGTTGATTGTGCTTTTAATAGAGCTTATGTTAAATCACAGGTATTTGGGATTGAAATGAGTGGACCTTTTTTTATTTCTGTCTGTGAAAATGAAAGAGCAAGAGCTTGTTTTTATGTTCTTGGTATGTTAGAAAATGTTAGTTTTGGTGAGAGAGTTGAGATAGAGCATTTAACAGATGAAGAAATTGCTGAGAGTTTGATGGCTGAGCTTACTACTCCAGAAGAATAGGAACTTCTATAAGTGTGGTTTTTTTATTTTATGTATGAAATTCGGGTTTTGGGCGTTTAAATTAAGCGGGATAATTATACTTGTATTTTTAGCGCAGATGTTTATTAGTGGTTTTACAAATTGGTTTGTTTTAGATGGGCAGAGTTGGATACAGCCTTGGAGATTTGTATCGTCGGTGTTTTTGCATGGAGGGCTTGCGCATATTGCTTTTAATTTATTTGCTCTTGTTTTATTTGGAAGTATTTTGGAAAGGCTTATTGGAAGTCGTCGGTTTTTAATTGTGTTTTTTGTGACGGGAGTGTTGGCTAATTTGGTTAGTGTGAATTTTTATAGTTCATCTTTGGGGGCAAGCGGTGCAATCTTTGGAGTTATTGGAGCTTTGATAATTGTTCGGCCGATGCTGACCGTCTGGGCCTTTGGAATGCCGATGCCGATTTTTATTGCAGGGATTTTTTGGGTCGGGGCTGATGTTTTAGGGACGATTGGATTCTTTACTGGGAATCCGATTGATAATACTGGGAACATTGCTCACCTTTCAGGAATTTTGTTTGGATTTATTTTTGGAGGAATGTGGCGTGGCGTCCGCGCGGAGTTTGGGAAGCATAAGGAGATGAAAATTAAAGATGATAGAGTTGATTTAGATGAGCAGGCTATTAGGGCTTGGGAAGAGAAGTATTTGGGGAAATAGTTAAATCCAGGTTAAAATTAATCTGTAGATGACGTAGATCCAGCTTAGAATTCCGTGGATGATTGCCCACAGGATTGATGAGTTTTGAGTGAATGATAGGATCATTGCTAATGCTGAGCCGAAAACCCAGAAACCGCCGGTGTTGCATTTCCATTTTTCCTTGTGGCGTTTTTTCATGCCGGCTTTTATTGCTTTTTCAATGTTATCTACTTTGATGTTGATATTAACATCTTTTTCTTCTTGCTTTTTTGCTCTTGGCATGTTTTTTTATGAGTTAATTAAGTATATAAAGATTTAGAATAATATTCCTAATCTGTAAAGGGCTGAGCCTGCCCATCCAACTAGAACGATGTAGATGAGGACCCACCAGCCGTTCATTGGAATTATTTTAGAAAACTTGGTTTTTTTCCACCATTTTCTCCAGAATAGGAAAGTTAGATTTGCAAAGATTGCATCTATTAGAACTAAGTACCAGATTATTGCTTCGATTCCGATTGTCATGTTAAAGTATTACTTCGTAATCTTTACCCTCAAACTTTCAAATCCTTAATGAAAGTTTAAAGTTTCATCTCCTTGATATTTTTAGTTATTTAGTATATATAAATTTAATGAAAGCAAAGCTTTAAAAGTTAATTTTTTCTTTTTAAGTTAAGCCCCTGTAGTCTAGTGGCCAAGGACACGGCCTTTTCACGGCCGTAACCCGGGTTCAAATCCCGGCAGGGGCATCTCTGCTCACCGTAGGGAGTCCCCGAGCAAGAGTGAGTCAGAGAGGTTATTAAATGGTAAAGAAAAAGAAATGTTTGAATTGTAAGAAGAGCTTCGAGGTAAATCCTAACGCTCGTTTTGTTAGAAAGTACTGTGAGAAATGTAGTGCGGAGAAAAAGAAAATGTGGGATAATCAATGGAAGTTGAAGATTGAAGATTTCCCTGATGACGATGATGATTAGGAATTTTTATTCTCGATAATAAGTGTTAACTCTGTTACTGATTTTGTCAGGATTTGAGAGTGAAACTTTTAAAAGGTAAGATTTAAAAGGGTTAACAGAGGTTTATTTATATGGAAGAGCAAGTTGAAATTAATGACTTGATTTTCAAGGAGCTTCTTAAACGTGGTTATTCTCTTGAGGGGAACACAAGGATATGGAATATTGCGGATTCTAAGTTGTGGTATTTAACGCAAGAGCAGTCGCAGGCCTTTCTTGATTTAGAGAAATCTGGGGATTATCAGAAAGATGTTATTCAGAAAGAGATTGATTTGATTAATGATAATCTTGATAAACTTTTAAAGGAGATTGGTAAGGATTCTATTAATATTCTTGATTTAGGGTGCGGGGATGGTAAGAAAGCTGTTATTTTTATTGAGAAATTAAAAGGGAAAGTAAAGGTTAGATATTGCCCTATCGATATAAGTGATTATATGGTTGAGAAGGCTTTCGCAAGAATAAAGAAAATGAATGTTGAGGAGGTTGTTGAATTTCAATGGAATATTTCTGATTTTGAGAACTTGGAGAACATTACTAATCTTTTGAGAAGTGGGAATGGATATCATGGGAATTTAATTTTGCTTTTGGGAAATACTTTGGGGAATTTTGAGATAAATGAATTTTTGTATGAGGTTAGAAGTAGTATGGGGGAGGACGACGTGCTGTTGATTGGAAATGGGCTTGATAATAGGAAAACGGATGAGATTTTGAAATCTTATGATAATAAACCTAATAAAGAATTTTTGGTTCAGATTCTTACTCAGATTGGGTTTAATGAAAAGGATTTGGAATATGGAACAAGGTTTGAGAATTCGAGAGTTGAATTGTTTTTTACTGTGAAGAAAGATGTGACTTTGGGATTTTTGGAAAAGAAAATTGATTTTAGTAAGGGAGATCAGATTGTTGTGGCTGTTTCTTATAAGTATGATCAAGATGATTTTAAGAGTTTTGTAAAGATGTATTTTAATGAATCTGAAGTTTTTGTTTCTAAGGATGAGAGTTACGCTCTGGCTTTGTGTAAGAAATAGTTCTTATCATCGATTCACTTTTGCTGCGGACCTGCTCGCTGACGCTGCGCGGTTCCTCGCTGCGGTGAACGATGATCCCGCTGAGATTTGAACTCAGGGCCTCCTGCTTTCTTAGTGACCTAATGAAGCTAATGTTCTAACGAACATATGTCTTATAAGACAGGCGCTCTAACCAGGCTGAGCTACGGGATCCTACTATAAATGATTTGGGAAGTTATATAAAGATTACTAAAAGTAATCTTTATCCCTTTAACTCTAAGAAATTGAAAAGAGTTAAAGTTTTAAAGTTTCTTTTTCGTATTTTAGTATGTTAATCGGAATTGTGGGAAGGCCGAGTTCAGGGAAGAGTACTTTCTTTAAGGCAGCTACGCTGATGGATGTCTTGATTGCTGATTATCCTTTCGCGACTATAAAGCCGAATCATGGGATGGGATATGTTAAGATTGAGGATTTGGCTCCTGAGTTTGATAAGATAAGTCAGCCGAGAGAAGGATATGTTAAAGGCCCTGCTGGAAAATGGAGATTTGTTCCTGTTGATTTATTAGATGTTGCTGGCTTGGTTGAAGGGGCTAGTGAGGGAAAAGGGCTTGGGAATGAGTTTTTAAGTGATTTGGCAGGGGCTGACGCTTTTATTCATGTTGTTGATATGAGCGGAGAGAGCGATACAGAAGGGAAGCCTGCTAAGGACTTTTATCCTGGGGAAGATATTAAGGTAATTGAGAATGAGCTTGATTTGTGGTATTTAGGGATTTTAAAGAAGGTTTGGAAGACATTTGCAAGGCAGGTTGAGATGGAGAAAACTAATTTTGCGGAGGCTGTGGCTGATCAGTTTTCAGGATTGAAAGTTACTGATGAGGATGTTAAGGCTGTTGTATTGAAATCAAAGCTTAATTCTGAGAAACCTGCTCAATGGACAGAGGATGACTTGAAAACTTTTGCTCAGGCACTTAGGAAAGAGAGCAAGAAGATGATTATTGCTGCAAATAAAATGGATATGCCTAATTCTAAAAAGAATTTGGCTAAAGTTAAGAAAGAATTTGATTATGAAGTCATAGGTTGTTTTTCAGAAGGAGAGTTGGCTTTGAGGGAAGCTGATAAGGCAGGTTTGATTGAGTATATTCCAGGAGAAAAGACATTTAGGGTTGTAGGAGAACTGAGTAAAAAGCAGACCGATGCTTTGAATGAAGTTGAGAAGTACATGAAAGAGCATAAAGGTACGGGAATTCAGGATGTTATGAATGAAATTGTGTTTGGAGTTATGAAGCAAGTCTGTGTTTTCCCTGCTGGGGATAAGTTAACAGATTCTAAGGGTAATGTTTTACCTGATTGTTATTTAATGCCTCAAGGGAGTACGGCATTGGATTTTGCTTATAGGTTGCATAGTGATATTGGAGATGGTTTTATCAAGGCTATTGATGTTAGAACAAAGAAGGCTGTTGGGAAAGAATATGAGATTAAGCATAGGGATGGACTGGAGATAGTTACTAAATGATTGTAGAGTAACTTTTAAATACGAGATTTCTTTGTAAATGTTATAAGTAAAGGAGGAAAAAGAGTTACTCTACATGGTGTATAAGAAATATGTTAAAAAGAAGGGGAGGCTGCATGGGCCTTATTATTATGAGTCTTATAGAGGCGATGATGGGAAGGTAAAGAAGAGGTATATTGGGACTTCCTTACCTGGTGAAAGTGCGGAGAAGAAGGTTGTTCCACAAAGTCTTAAGATTTTTTTGGTGATTATTGGTATTTTATTTGTCTTGGGGGTTGGAGGATATCTTGCATATAGTAATTCTGATATTCTAATGGAAAAGATTACTGGCTTTGCAGGGGAAGGATTACCCACGTGCCATAATTATGATTTGAATGGAGATGGNTNNGTAGATNNNNCNGATNTGNNTATNGCANCTGCTGCNAATGCTAGNACTGANTGTTCTTGNGAGAATACNTGGTGTGATAGNGGNGATGTTAATATGGATGGGNNNGGTTNNCCNGCTATTCAGTTTTATATNGANNNTGAAATTNNTCAAAATNNGATTGGTGACGGNAGNGCTTGTANTTTNAGAGATNTNAGTTGTCCTNNTGANNNTGGAGNTGGNGGNNNTNNAGATGGNGANGAANCAGNGCCTGNTTTGCCNCAATGTNGGAATCCNGATGTNAATGGAGATGGNATNATAANTATNTTNGATTTAACTNTTGTNGGAATGAATTATGGNAAGACAGANTATTGNGGTTANGCNGATGTTAANAGAGATGGNAANGTANNTGANANNGATCGTTATAGGGTTGGATCAGAGTNTAGGTGATNNNANNGGNGAATGNAGGCAGGANNCTTTGGATTGTAATAAGATTTTAGGNNNNGANATTGTGATTACTGNNGAAGGNNANANTNTTGGNGANATAATTACTNCTGAAGNGNTNGGNGCTTTNGACTGTNATNANGCNGATGTNAATGGAGANACNATNGTTNATGAAGTTGATGAGAANCTTGTAAATGATAATTTNGGNAAGACNGATTATTGTGGTTATTCNGATATTAATNNNGATGGNAAGNTTGGGTTNACNGANTTGACAATTGTTCGTGATAAATTTAATAATATTGTTGAGAATTGTGTGCAGAGGGAATTGGATTGTGCTGTATCTGGAACAGCAGGAGACCCAGAGTCGAGTTCTGGAGGGGGAGGAAGTGTGGAAAATGTAGGAGAAACGGAAGGAACAGAGTCGGTTGAGGAAGATGAATCTATTGAAGAAGAGGAATTGGAGGTTAGTGGGGATTGTGTTTTGGAAAGNGCTTATTGGGAAGTGACGGAGGCAGATGAGGGACAGTTTGTTAATTTGATTGTGGAAGGGCAGAGTTGTAATGGACAAGAGATAATGTTTAGGATTGAGGAAGATGATGGTTTATTGCAGGCATTTCAAGAAAACTTTATTGATTTCCAACCCTTTGTTTCCAGATTTAGTGGAGATACTGCAAAAACTCGCTGGGTTAGTGAGTACGAAGATGACTTTATAGGAAATCCAGAGTTTTATTTTGTTGCGAGTTTGGCTTCTGATTCTACTACTAATGTNATTAGTAAGGGTTTTGAGGCTGGGATTTTGAGAGTTATTGATGTTGATGGGAAGGGAGAGTTTGGCTTCGCGTTTAGGGTTTTAGATGAGATTATTGTTAATGAGGATTTAGTTGTTGAGGAAGACTCCACGCAGAGTGTGGAAACAGTGCAGTTTGGGGCTNTTTTGGGCAAGCCTGTTCAGTGGGAGAAGAGGATTAAAGTTGATTCTGCTGTAGAAGGAACGAAATTGGATGTTAGACTACCAGAATTGGCTGGTGATATAAAAGTTAAGAAGATTGAAAAGGAAACTAGAGAGGAAATTGAGATTGATGTTGAGATTATAAATGAGAAATTGATTAGAGAAGTTGCTCCTAATAAGATAACTTCTCGTGGGATATTAATTTTTGCTAAGATATTTAGGAGTTTCTTAGGTTTGACTGGTAGGGTAGCAGATGTCCTGGGTGAGGATGGGGAAGTTGGAGTTGAGATTGGTAATGTTAGTGAGCAAGATGAGTTTGTTGTTGAATACTTTACAGATGCGCCTTTTGCAGAAGAGGTTGAGATTGATTCTAAGGAGAAGAAAGTTACTATTAAGGGACCAGACGAGATCCATTATGAAAATGTTTTGGCATTTTCTAATTTACCGAGCGAAGTTTCTGATTTGGAGAAGATAAAGATCTATTGGTTTGTAGGAGAAACTTTGAAAGAGGTTGAGTTCGATGCTTATGACTTGAATGGAAATGGTTTGTTTGATTATGTTGAATGGGTTGTTCCTGAATTGTCAGAACAGGTGTATGAGATTATTGTAATTACAAAGGCGACTCATCTCGATTCGAATAGAGAGTTTATGGAAGATGTTTATGAAAAGGTTAGAGAAGTAGATGGAGTTTGGGCGACGATTCCTGTTGGAGAATATGTTAGGGTAACTTTTGAGAGGGAATTAGATAAGACTAAGGATATTACTGTTTTTGCTAAGAGTCCTTTCCCAGGGACTGGGATTCAGGTTTTTGAAGAAAATGGGGAGATACAAGTTGCGAATTTTGATGAAATAGGTGGGGAAGGGAAAGAGTATAAAGTATATTTGAGTGCTTTAATTGGAAAGCAAGACACATTTGATTTATTTGTTACTGGACTTAACGTAAGCTTCGTTGAGATAGATTATATTGTGGATCCAAGTGCTGATAGTACTGCACCAAGTGTTGATTTTACTAAAAGTACATTTACTGATGGGACTGTTTTAACTTCTAAGAATGTTTTTGTTGGTTTGAATACTGATGATGCAAATGACCATTATGCATTTGCTGATGTTGGTGGAGACATAAAGATGTGGATGAGGATGGATGACTTGGATTTGGATGGAAATCCAATAGATTTGAGTGGTAATAACTTAGATGGGACTAGAACTGGAGTTGTGGTGAATAGTACTTTTGGATATTGGGGCAACGGGAGTAATTTTGATGGGGTTAATGATCAAATTGCAATTGTGGATGATAATAGTCTGGAGTTGACTGAATTTGCAGTATCTGCATGGTTTAAGACAGAAGATGGAGGGACTATTATTTCTAATGATGGAGTGGGGAGTGTCCATGTTAAGACAGGATGGAGAGTTGGTGTGACAGAGCAAGGCAATTTGAGCTTTTACATGGGGCAGGGTGAGGTACCTGGTTTTATGATACATGAGACTGAGGGACTAGGAATTGCGGATAATGAATGGCATCATGTTGCTGTAACATATATTGCGGGAGGGAATTCTTTAGTTAACATTTATCTGGATGGGGCTATTGTGAAGGAGATAACTGATGCTAGTCCTATTGTTTATGTTGATACAGGGGTGCCTTATATAGGGAGAAATAATTTTGGAGGAGGAGGGTATTTCAAAGGGAGTGTTGATGAAGTTGTGGTGTTTGGGAGAGCCTTGGATTTAGGAGAGATTGGGGCTTTGTATAATGCATCTGCTATTCAGTACTCGAAAACACATGCAATTTCAAGTAGTGGAACTTATGATATTAAAGGACATGCAATTGATCTTGCGGGGAATAGAAATGAGACTGAAACTAGGACTGTAACTTTGAATTTGGGGAGTGGGGGCAGTCCTGCTCCTTCTGTTTCTCCTGAAGAATGTGTATCTGATTGGGTGTGTGTTCCTCGAGGACCTTGTATTTATGGAGAAAGAGAATCATATTGTGCTGACTTGGGTGGGTGTAAGGGATCTAAGCATTTGAGTTCTACATGTAATGTTGATCCTGCTTGTGTTCCTAATTGGGTATGTCCTGAATGGAGTGATTGTGTCGATGGTGTTTCTGTAAGGCAGTGTGTTGATCAGAACTTCTGTAAGATTTATTCTGGAGGAAATCTTGATATCCAGGTTTCTGAATGTAATGATGCGCAGGAGGAGGCTTCTAAATTGAAGCAAGAACTAAAGATGAGTTCTGAAGGTAGTGGTGTAAGGGAATTAGTAGAAACTGGAGCTGGGACATGTGAACCTGAAGTTGTTTGTGGGGAGTTTGGAGGATGTGAATATGTTGGTAATGTTGTGAATATCTTGAAAGGAGAACTTACGCAGACTGGTTTCCAGAGAAGAGAATGTAAAGACACAAGTGATTGTATTCCAAGTTATGTTGATGAGAGGGCTTGTGTTTCCGACGAGGAGATTTTGCTTTCTCCAAAAGAGGTTTGTGAAGTTGCTAATTTGGTGGCTTTGAAGGGCGATGGCAAAAGTGAAGTTGTTCATATTAATCTTGAGCAATGGAAGAGTATAGGGAAATTGGATGTTTTGTTCTTGCAAAATGAGATTGCTTATTGTGATTGGTGTTATAATGCTGTTCAAGATAGAGATGAGACGGGTGTTGATTGTGGTGGAGAGTTTTGTAAACCTTGTCAAATAGAAGGGATAGATGAGTTTAAGATTGTTTTGTTGGTTTTGGTTTGGGGATTGTTTGTTGGACTTATGGTTATTTTTGTTAAGAGGTATGGTGAGGATTATGTTAAGGCTGTTAAGAAGTTGAGGAAGAAAATTAAGTAGGAGAATCTTCCCTCCCACCCTCCCTAAAACCAATTGTCCCACCCGAAGCCCAATGATAGCCCACATTGTTAAGATAAGACATAATTATTTAATAGGAAATGTTTATACTGCTTTATGAAATATGAAGATGCGCCGGATTTGATGAAAAGGGCCGAGGAGATTGTTTCTGTTTTGGGAATGGGACATGTTGATTTGTCAAGGGTGAGTTGTATTAGGAGTAAGGGGAGTAAGACGCGGAGGACTTTGGCTCGGTGTCATGCTTTGGGAAAATTGTTGCAGAAGGCAATGGGCACTAAGGCATTTTATGCTATTGAGTTTTTGGAGCCTTTTGAGAAACTGGATGAGAAAGAACAGGATAAAGTTATCCTACATGAGCTGATGCATATTCCTAAGACTTTTGGTGGAGGGTTTAGGCATCATGATTTTGTTGAAGATAAGAGGGTGGATTTGATGTATGAGAGATATGAATCTTTAAAGAAGGGAGGTGTGGGAGAAAAGAATCTCTCTGACTCACTCTTGCTCGGGGACTCCCTACGGTGAGCAGAGACGTAGGAGAAAAGAATTTTTTTGTTTGAGGTTTGTAGGGGAACCCACTCGCCCACCCCAAAACCTTTTTCTCCTACGGAGAAACCCTTATATACTAAATTTACTCTGTTTGTACAGGTAAAAAAGAGGATGGTTCATCGTAAATATACTTATAAGAAGGGTAAGAGATATGGGCCTTATCTTTATGAGAATTGGCGAGAAGGTGGAAAGGTAGTTACGCGATATGTTGGTAAACATGAGCCAAAGGTTTCTAAGACTAATCTTTGGGTTTTTTCTTTTATTGCTTTGGCTATTTTAGGGATTTTTGCAGTTATGTTTTATTGGCCGAGTTCTCCTACGGGGCGTATTGCTCTTGATGTTGACTTGACTTATGAACTTGGAGAGCCAATTTTAGGAGATATGAAGTTTAATATTAAAGAAGGTGAGTTGGTGCCCGCGAGTTCTGAGATAAGGCTTGTTTATGGAAATCAATCTAAGACATTGACTTTATCTGATTTGGTTTTCGAGTCAACGATTGATGGTGATTTTTATGCTGAAGATGCTAGTATTTCTGGGCAAGGTTTTGGTTATGGTATGATTGGAAGCAAGAATATTTATCCTGATATTGATTTTGAATTATTGATAAGTTCTGGAGAAGTTGATGGGGATGATGATGAGTCAGCGCCGAGTGAAGAGGAGGAGGAAGAAGCAGATACCGCAGAGCAAGTAGAAGAAGAGAAAGAAGCTGTTGCTGAAGGAGAAGAAGTAACAGAAGAAGCTGCTGAAGAAGCTGAGGAAGCTGAAGCAGAGACTGAAGAAAGTGCAAGTGAGGAAAGTTCTGATGCTGAGGAAAGCAGCGCAGATGAAAGTTCAGGAAGTGAAAGCAGTGAAAGTGATTCTGGGGATTCAGGAGACAGCGGAGGGGACTCTGGGGATAGTGGTGGAGATGCTGGCATAACTGGGGAAGCTGTTGCTGAAGGGGATTATACTATTCCTGGAACTGTAAATGGGCAGGAAGATTTTACTTATAATTTAGAACCAGGACAGAGTGCGAGTATTGTTTCTGGAAGTGCGAGTAGCAACGGTACTGAATTATCTGATTCTACTCTTTCTGTTGAAAAGAAAGATGGACAAGCAGTTATTTCTACTGATTATTTTGTTAATGTTAGAGGTTTTGGGCAGGAGTATTTGAGTGAAGATTATGGTTTGATTTTGAATGTTAATTTGAGAGAACTTGGATTGACTGCGGAGGAAGGTGTTTTGGTTGTGCAACTTGTTTATGGGGGAGAAGTATTGGCTTCACAGCAGAAGGGAATTGGAGTTACTGTTCCTGAAATTGAAAAGCCTGCGCCCGTTATAAATGAGACAGTTCCTGCAGAGATTGTGACAAATGAAACTGTTGTTGTTACAGAGGAGTTGGCTTTGTATAATGAGATTCCAAGTGTTAGGGTTGCGATGGATGATTTTGTGACTCTTGATTTAGGGCAGCATTTTACAGGTGTTGAATATTATGAAGCGAATATTGGAGACATAAATGTTGAATTTGAAGGAAATTTAGCGACCTTGAAGCCAAGTGCTGGTTTTAAAGGAGCGAGAGTTGGGAAGATTCTGGCTTATTCTGGCTTTGAAAGTGTTGATAGTAATGATTTTACTATTCTTGTTAGTTCTGGGGCTGTAAAGATTACAACTTCTAAGCAAGTTATTAGAGCTGGAGAGAAAGTTAAGTGGAAGAAAGAGATATTATTGGAGGCTCCTGAAGGAGTAAGTGTTGATTTGGGGCCTGGAGCAGATAATATAGTGGTTAAAAAGAAAGAAGAGGGTGTGGAGACGGAAATTGATGCAGGTGTGATATCAAGAGTTGTTAATCCATTAACTGGGCAAGTGACTATAGATCTTGAGTTGGATAAAGAACCTGCTTTTGTTCGATGGGTTAAGAAAGTATGGAAGGGGATTACTGGCAGGGCAATTGATGTTGCAGTTGTTGAAGAAGGGAACAAGACTGTTGAAGTTGCTTTAGAAGAGAATGTTACAGAATATATTATTGAATATGAGACAGAAGCTCCTGAGATTGTTCAAGCGAGTGATGCAGATAAGGAAGTTATTGAGATTTCTGCTCCTGATGAGTTAGGGTATGAAGATATTATTGCTTTTGCTACATTGGACGATACAATTGCTGTAGGTTCTGAAGGAACAATTGGAGTTTACTGGTATAATTATGAATTTGACGAGCTTTCTGATGCTGAGATTACAGAGGCTGTTACTGCTGATGTTGATGATTTGCCTGAGGTGGAGGTTGTTGAGGAGGTTGTTATTGGTGATGTAGAGGCTTTGGAAACTGCTTCGGAAACATTGGTGCCTACTCAAACCGAGCTAGAACAGGATATTGTTAATGAAAGTACAGAAACAGAGCCTGAAATAAGTAATGAATCGGTTGATGCTGTTACTGATAATGAAAGTTCTGGAGAGGTGAATGCAAGCGTGACGGGAAGTGCGATTACTGGAAGAGCAATTGATGTTGGTATTGTTGAGCCAGAGCCTGAGCCGGGGGCTGTTGAGGCGGCTGCGCCTAGTGTAGGAGAAACAGTTACAGCAGAGGAAGAGTTAGAAATTACAAAGACTGTTGGGACAATTGATATAAGAGGTGTTGAAGGAGTTGATTATGTGAAGCAAAGCGTTGCTTTTGATGCTTATGACATTGACCAAGACGGTTTTATAGATTATGTTGAATGGGTTGTTCCACATCTTTCAACGCAGACTTATGAAGTTTCAACTGATGTTGGCAGTTCAAGTAGCATAGTGTCTTATGGGAATAGGACAGTTTTGGCTGTTTCAGGGACGGATCCTTATGATAGCCTTGTTGGGTATTGGAGTTTTGATGTTGATGAACAGAATAAAGAATCCACAACGCATTATGACTTTGCTGGTACAGTGGATGGAACTGGTGTGGGTAATGCGATAGTTAATGACACTTTCTGTATCTATGGGGGTTGTTTACAGCTTGATGGAAGTGGTGACTGGCTAAGTATAACAACTAATGATGCGTTGAACTTTGAGTCTGATGAAGATTTCACAGTCATGTTTTGGTTAAGACCACAAGGTGCAACAAAATCAAAGACCATTATCTCTAAGCATAGGGTATCTGGAGACAAAACTGGATGGAGGATTAGAACGATATGGAATAGTGAAATGAGATTCGAAACTACAACTTCTCTTGGAGCTAAAAATGATGCTCCTGAATCTACAATTCCTATAAGTGCAGGTAATTGGATCCATGTCGCAATTAGAAGGAATTCGACACAAAAGACAATCTTTGTGAATGGAGCATTTAATATCGCTAATCAAAATGGGGCTGGAAGTTTTGTATCAACTGAAGACTTGAGTGTAGGGGTTTCGGCAGATGCAAATGTGCAACCAATAGCTGGAACTTTTGATGAGGTGATGATATTTGAGACAGGTCTTACAGCTGCGCAGATTGCTGATATTTATAATAATCAGAGTGCGAGGTTTGTTGATAGTGGGAGCCAGACTTTTGAGGATATGGGGATTAGTAGTGATGATAAGATTAATTTGACTTTGGACGTTTATAGTAGTTTGATTGGGAGTAATGTTAAGGCGAAGGCAGATGCTGCTTCTGGGACTGAGTTTGAGTTTGATTCTACTGGGAATATTTTGGATTATAATGTTACGGGGACGCAGGATAATATTAGTTTGATTTATTATGCAGGGACGAATGACTTTTATACTCCTATTGTTGAAGGGACTTTGACTTTGAATTCTTGGGCAGGGACTGTTGCTGATTCAACTGCGCCAACTTTGACTATTGTGGCTCCTTTGAATCATTCTAATTCTTCTGATACTGGATTAGATGTTACTTACAAAGCAGCTGATGCGGCAATCCAAAGTTGTTGGTATAGCAACGATACGTTCTTGAACAATGTTACTTTGACTGATTGTGGGACAAATGTTACTACAGTTGCTTGGAGTGAGGGAACGCACAATGTTATTATTTATGCTGATGATACTGCTGGAAACAGGAACTCGAGTACTGTGAGATTTACGATTGATACTATTGTCCCTGCGGTTTCTATCTCAAGTCCAACGAATAATTCTAACTCATCTGACACTGGTCTTGATGTTACTTATGGAGTTAGTGATACTAATTTAGATAACTGTTGGTATTCTAATGATACTTTTGCTGGGAATATTAGTTTGGCTTGTGGAACTAATATTACTACTGTGACATGGGCAAGTGGAGCGCATGATGTTTTGATTTATGCTAATGATACTTCAGGGAATACTAATTCATCGAGAGTTGCGTTTACAATTGATTTGACAGCTCCTGTAATTACTCTTGTTTCTCCTACGCCTACGAATGCGAGCACGCAGAGTGCGACAACTGTGAGTGTTAATGCAACTATTAATGAAGAAGCAGATGTGTGTTTGTTGGAGTGGAGAAGCGGTAGTGGAGGAAATAGTGATGCTGTTTATGATCCTAATGCTGCGGGGAGCAGTGGTTGGTATGAGGCTAGACCTAAGTCTGGGGTGTGGAGCTGGAGTGATTTGGATGCTAGTTCATATACTGCAGGGAATTTGAATACTGTAAGTTCTGATGCTTCGACTTCTATTTCGGCTTCTAGATCAGGTACTCCCGGTATTAGCACTGATCTTGGGCATAGATACCAGATAAAGGTAAGTGAGGCTGCTTCTGCTGTGACTAATATTCAAGTTGATGCTATTCATGAGCTTGCTGTTGGAAGTTCTTGTGGGAGTTCTCCTGTTATAAGTTTGTATCTAGGAAATGTTACTGGAACTAGTTGGACTCAGTTGGATACTGATGCTGCTTTAGGCAAGTATGCGCATACTGGGAGTTTGGCAACTGCTAATGGGATTTCTGATTTTGTGAATGAGACTGGAGGAGGGAATTATATTTATGTGATGTTATATGGTTCTTGTGCTGATATTACTGGGCAGTTGGACCTTAATGTTTATGATATTAATGCAACTGTGACTTCAACTACTGGGATTACTAATTATACTATGGAGTTTAGCAATCCGAGTGTGAACACAACTGCTAATTATACTGTGGCTTCGTTAAATGGGAATTATAATTATTCGGTGTTCTGTAATGACACAAATGGGAATTTGAATGTGAGTGAGTTTAGGACGGTGACTGTTGATACTACAAATCCGAGCTGGGCTAATAACTATACTAATTTGACTGCTTCAACTGCTAGTGGAGATACAGTTAAGTTTAATATAACATTTACAGAAGCTAATCCGCAGGCATATGTATTTGAATGGTATAATGGAACGGCTTGGACTAATACAAGTGCGGGCTATACTTCTGGAACTGAAATAAGTGTGACAAAGACGATAAATGTTGATGTAGCGACGATAAACTGGAGTTGGTACGCGAATGACACTGCTGGGAATACAGCTCATGCTGGTAATTGGACGATTTTGCTGACTGCTGATGATTCGACTGCTCCTACGCTGACAATTGAAGCGCCAGGGAATCATTCTAATTCGTCTAGTAATACATTAGATGTTACATATAAGGCTGCAGATGCTGCA
>NZAS01000106.1 GCA_002686195.1 Candidatus Pacearchaeota archaeon
AATTTAAAATTTGCTAATCAAACTGATGCTACGGGCAAAACTCCAACTGGATTTGCAACATTTGATACTCCAGATTCTGGATGGCAGGCACTATACAATCAAATTGAAGCTGATAAAGGTAGGAATGATACATTAAAACAATTTATATATGGCAAGGGTGATGGCGATTATGGGTACACAGCAACTGATAGGGAAGTATATTTAAAAAACTTATCTAAGGAACTAAATTTATCTCCTAATGCTAAAATAGACACTGTTTCTACAGAGAAACTTGCCAATGCGATTGCTAAGCAGGAAGGATGGAAAGGGGATTTTCCTAAAGCTAAAGAGCCTAAGCCTAAAGTTGATGAATATACATTATATAAAATTGATGATGGGAAACCAGTTGTACCCTCAACTAGCAAACCATTTATAAAAGCACAGTCTAATTTAGCTTCAGTTGTATCAGATAAATTTAGTAAATTAAGTGCATCAGAAAAAAACAAATATAAAGGTTCTAAGAAAGAAGCTACACAACAATTTGTTAAAGATAAATTTGAAAAGTGGTTAAGGAAAAGTGGTAGATATGGAAAACCATATGCAGAAGGTGATTATAAATATTTCTTTAAAACAAAAGATTATAGTAAAAGAGTTTGGTATCCTGGGGCATTTAAAAGAGCATCGCTCTTAGCAGAGCCATCTGATTTGAGTCCTTTGGAATATGCCAAGGAACGGATAGACTTAATATATTCTCCTGATGTTGTTGCTACTGATGCTGGATATGCCAAATTTGCAAAAGATTTTGATGCATTTAGAAAATTTTTACAGGAGTCTTAAATATATATGGTAACACGTGAACAGTATGTAGCTGACCTTAGAAAGAGACATCCCAATATATATAGCTCTACAATGCCTGATGAGTTTATTTACCATATGGGTAGACAGTCCGATCCTTATGCTGACGTAGAAGATTGGGAAGAAATGGGATATGTTGGTGGCAAGAAAACTTATGCTCCGCAGGCAGATGTATCTCCATCTGGATGGAATGAGTTAGTGTTAAAGGATATTGATGATGATTCATGGGAATGGGTTAAACATGCTTATGCAAATTCTCTTCAAGGCACATTAGATCAATGGTATAATGGTAAGCTTGATTATAATATTGAAAGAGATTATGATGAATTAAATATAGGCGAGAAAATACTTGCTGGCGTTGGAAGTTTTATGATGCCACTCGATCTTCTTACATTGCGAATTGGTGCTCCTTTCGTTGGTTCTGTTATGGGTGCTGGTCTTAAAGCTGCTGCTAGTAAAGCTGGTGCAAAAGAAGTTGCTGAGAGTGCTATTGTTAAAGGGCTTATAGGTAAGGCAAATGCTTTAGGCAAAAAGGCTGGTCTTGCTGAGGGTTCTCTTGGGATTGGTCTTAATAAAGCAATAATGAGTGGTAATACAATTGGATTGTATGAAGCTGCTAAAGGAGGATTAGCTGCTGACATTGCGGGTGATGATCCATTTGAAGGTATTGCTCATGGATATGTTCATGGTGCTATGATTGGTGCTGTTATGGGTGGTGTCGGTGGTGCTATGGAATCTAATTTTCTTAGATACAAGATGTTAAAAGAAATGAAGATTGGGAAACGTCCTGACGCTGGTGGTGGTTTTGGCAAGCAATACACAGTTCCAGAGCTTGAAAAATTAATGAAGTATACTGGAAAGCATGGACAATATGCTGCTGAGGTTGCATCTCTCCAAGCATTTAATATAGCTGATACAATTAAAAATGGTGAGCTTAAAGGCGATCAGCTCTTAGAACAATTAATTGTTGATGCTGGCTTTGTTAAGTTAATGGGTATTAAAAATAAAACTTTAAGTAGGACTATCCCCATATTAAAAGAATATAGAGCATCGCTTGATAAATTCTATGATGATTTTAAAAGAACTCGTGACATGGGTACTGAAGCTCCTTTTAATCCTAAGAGTCAGGTATTTAGTGAAAAGAGCGAGATAAATAATATTATTCGTGAGACAGAAGGTAAGTCTGATGCAGAATCATTAAAGATTGCAGATACTATGAGGCAAGCCAAAAGAGATTTAGAAGATAATTTGAAAATAGAAAGTTCTTCTGACCTTTTGAAAAAATTAGTGCATGCTGATGATCTTATAAATAAATTAAACTATCATGAAATGAGGCTCAAGGACAATCTTTCTATAAAAGATGCTACAGAACAAAGACGTAAAATACAAGAATTAACTAATGATATTTTTGAGTCACAAGGTGTGATAGAGGAGGGTCTTAAAACTGCAAATGTTAGTGAGGCAAAGTTATTAGAGTGGAGGGCAAAACTAGATAATGCATATGTTGAAGGTGGAAACCTAGAAAAAGAAGCTATTGGAAGAAAAGTTACTGCTGATGAACAATTTAAAAAAGACAAGGAAGATGCACGTGCATTATATAGCATGGAAGATAAGAGCACAAGAAGGTCTCCAGAAGATTTTAAAAATGATATTTTGTCAACTCCTGAGTTAACCAAAATATATATAGATGCCCAAAAAAATGCTAAAAGACTAGCAGGAGAAGATGTTGCTGACATCATCATTAGAAAAACTGGCGGTGCTGATATTGAGAGGCAAAGAGCAAAAGTCTTAGAAATAAAGAAAGATATTGAATCCTTAAAAAAGCCATTAGAAAAAGATTTTGAAACCAATGAATTATATAAAACATCAAAAGAAAACTATAATAAAAAACAAACAGCACTTAAAAGATTAGATCAATATAAAGATAAGGTATCAGAAGATGATCTTAATGCTCTTTTTCAATATGCAAGTGAGGGTGGATGGAATACAGAGTACTCAAAAACTGTAGGTGATTTTTTAAAATGGGTTAAAGACAACAAGAGAAAAGAGTGGGCAGACGTTACAAACCAAGATGTCTACGACTACAATAACAACGTTATTTTAAAGAGAAAGGGTAAAAATAAATTAACATCTAAAGATATAAGTCCTTTTTCTACATTCGGTGCTTGGTCTAAGGGCAAGTGGACGAATAAAAATGTAGTTGAGGGCATTAGTTTTGAAGAGGCAAATAAGGCAAGATTTGAAAAAGTAATAAAACGTGAGATAAAAAGTAGTGCACTTGATGCTATAACTCCAGAAAAAATAGAATCAGCAAAAAAGGTGGCAGGCAAAGAGGGTGGCGTACTTACAGAGCTTGCTAAATTTGGACTTAGAAGGGAAGAGGTTAATAAATTTAGATTATCTGATATAGCAAAAGAAGAAGGAAAGGATGGTCGCTATTATATTGATACCTCTAAAATAAAGAAGAAGGGAACTGTAACTAGACCGCTTCTCATTCCAAAAGCCCTTGCTGAAAAACTATTTGCATTACGTGATTTCACTATTGATGACTTAGGAAAAGTTCCTAAAAATAAAAATAGAGTTTTATTTGGTGGTAAAAAAATAGAAAAAGTTGTTGATGGTAAGAAAATAAAAAGAGGTATTCTTGCAGAAGTTGGAGAGCATATATGGGGCAAAGGGGCTAATTATAGAGATGCTAGGACAATACTTTCGCAGCTTGGATTAAAGGCAAAAAGTTTTTCACCTGAAGAAGTAGGTTTTACTATTGGAGATGTTCAAGGTGCAATAGCTAAGATTTATCAAATGAGGGATATGCCTCTTAGAGAGCAGTTAGATATTATTGAAAGAGTGTTTGTATCTTCAGGTGCTTTAAAGGAGGGCGAAATTCCTACTGTAATACCTAAAGAGCCTAAAGCTGAGTTAAAAGGGGATGCTATAAGTGTAATAGATAGAGCTGCAAGGAATAAGAATAAAGAAGATTTTTTAAGGAGCGAGCATGATGTTGATATAGGAAGTATTGTTGCTTTAGATAGAAAGTTTTTAGAAGGAACTCCAAAATCTAGAACTCCAGATGCTCCTATAATTGTAGGTATAAGGGATGGGAAGGTAACAATATTAGATGGTTTACATAGATATTATGAAGCATTAGATGCAGGAAGGAAAACTGTAAGGATAAAATTTGCCAAAAATGAAGGAATTGAAGCCTTATATGATAAAGTAGTAGGAGAATTTCCAGATAAACCACCTGCTCCGCCTGCAAGAGATGTAGATATTGCTGTTGGATATATTAAAAAATCTAAGATACCACATGAAAAGCCTTCACTTGCTGGCAAGTTAAAAGGCATGATTAAGAAAGAACAAAAGTCTGACTTAGAAGATAAAAATATTGTCATCAATGCTCTTAGTGGAACTCCTGAAGCTTCTGGGTATAAGATAGCTGCTAGGCAAATTGTTAATAATTTTATAGAGAGGCACATGGAATGGCGTGACTTTGTAAGTAAAAATCCAAATGCACTTAAAAAGAATCCTAATATTGGTGACGTTGCTTTTCATAGTGAGTGGATTAAGAATTATAAATATGTATTAAAAGCATTAGCTAAAGCTCCAAGCAAGCTATCGTATGGTGAATTTGCAGGTAAGAATGAAAGAAATAAACTTGTTTCGGTTGCTAAAAAAATACAAAAAGAAATTGGCATATCTGAAGGAGAAAAACAGCTAGGAAGAAAATCATATGAAAAACAATTATTTGAAGATACTGAAGGTCTTTTTGGTAAAGGCGTAAAATCCCTTGGTCGTAATGCGGAGAATGCTCTTACTACTGATAATTTATATGACTATGTTAATTTTATAGGAAGCGAGAATTATTTAAAAACAAATAGAAGGTGGAGAGGTAGGAAGCAAGTGGTTGANGATCTNGCNACAGAATATGGTGTAAANAATTCTGANATAAAAGAAAAGCTCAAGTCTATTGGNGTTAAGGATGGTGAGTGGGAAAANATTCAAACTAAAAGTACTGTTGATTATATATTGAGNTGGATAAGTGGNCATNAAAAATTACAACCACAAAAATCACATTCNGATATGATGNTAGAAAAAATGCATTCAGATACATTTGGTAAATTTCCAGGTGCTGTTAGAAGAGTTTTTACGAGTCCAATGCAAGTATTTTTTAATGAAAAGCTAGCAGGGAAAGGTGGTCAGAGGATTATTCAACCATTCTTAGATAGGCTTGTGACTAAAAGAGCTGTTGTAGCAATAAAAAATAAGTATACCAATCTAATTAAAAAAGAAGTTCCCAAGATAAAAGACATGGATTTAGCTATTCTTATAAAAGACCCTGAAATACAAAGGTTTTGGAGAAAAAATGGTGAACTCACCTCTGAAGAGATAAGGAGAATAGATAATTCTTATAAAGAAGGTACTTGGGAGTATAGGGTTAAGAAACATTTAGAAGATTATTTTGATGAAATTTGGGGACTGTGGGGTAAGTATGGAGAAGAGGTTACAAAAAATCCTCGCATAAGGGAACAGCTTGAAGACTTGCGTGGGAAAATGTACCAAGAAGATTACCATGTGAGAAAAGTAAATCCAAAACTACTTGAAGCTATAGAGTCTTCTACGAAGTTTTTTGATGAAGCCATAGGGCTTGAAAAGATGATGGCTGAGGAAACCACAAAGTATATCAATGCTCAAATAAGAAAGAATATAAAAAAGCCTGTAAAAAAAGATTTTAAGAAAGACTCGCAGTTTAAAAAGGCTCTTGATAAATATAAAGATGATGTGAGTGAAGAGCGGGCAAGACTTAAAAATGACGATACGACTAAAGCTACTGTTGCAGATATAGTATATAATTATATGACAATGAAGCCACATAAACTTGAAAATCCAGCTTTCATGGAACGTGGTGTATTATTCCCAAGATACGTTACTATTAAAGATGCAAAAGGAAAGACTCAAAAAATTAAATCTTATTTAGAAAATTGGAATGATAGCTTTGATTATTATGGAAATTCACAGGCAGATCATTTATCAACATGGAGACATGTTCCAGAATTTTCATCACTTGGAAAGAAGCTAAAGGTGGGTAGTTGGAAAAATAATCTATTGGATTATTTGAGTGGAAGAGCAAAAGCACCAGATGGATTAAAGGTGGATTCTAAGTGGGCTGATTATATTGGCATGTGGTTAGAATCAACGCTTGGCATGGAAGGTTCTTATAAAGAAAGGCATAATAGGGGATTATATAGGTTTGGCGGAATATTAGCATCTACTGGTGCTGTTTCGGGTATGTCAACACCAATTGTACCTGGTTTTAAGAATGTAACAGTTGGTTTTACCTTTGATATGGCTATAAGACCTTTACGAACTACTCTTCAGGGATGGTTAAAGACTTTTGATCCAGTTCACAGAAAAGAACAAGGCGAAAAAGGTTATACAAATTTCATGGATACTGTCACTAAAACTCAAAAAAGTATATTTGAGGAAATAGGACTAACAGAAAAATTACCTTTAGGAAAATATTTAACAACAGAGTCTATATTTAAAATTAATTTAGTTTCGCCAACGGAAGATATAGCTAGAATAGGCTCTAGTACTGCCAATAGGATGTATGCACAGCAACTTGTTGATGCTATTAAAGGTCATAAAAATGTAGTTCATAAATATATGGGCAAAAAAATGCTTAACAAGCAATTTGAATTTACAGCTAAAAATTTATTTAGATGGACACCAGAAGAAATACAATTTATTAAAAAAACAAAGTATGAAGACTTGAACTCTAAAACTAAAACTAATCCATATACAGAGACTAACAACTCTTATCAATATGCATGGATGATGAAAAAAGCAGAGTTTTTTGGACAAGGGGCTACACAAGGTCTTACTGATCCAATTACATTACCTCTTTGGATGAGTTCTGGGGCGTGGAGACCTCTTACACTTTTTACAAGAATGGCTACATCTGCTACGGCAGGAATGTGGACAAATGTATTTAGACCTATATGGGAAGTAGGGAATGTAATGCCACTTGTTAGATATTCTGCTGGCTCTGTATTTACAGGTGCAGGTTTATATGCATTCTATAAATACATTATGGGTCAAGATCAAATGCATGAGATGAGTGATGATAAATGGAAGACAGTTCTACAAATGGCATGGAGAGCAGAGTTTCTTGGAATGTTTTCTCATATACTTAATCCTCATTCATCTCCAATATACGGAGGGAATAATGATACAAAGTTTGGTGTAGACCCCAGTTTTGCTACAGATTTCTTTGAGCCATATATGATTAGAGGTGCAAGGTCTTTGGTTGAAGGTGTATCCACAGTAATGACTGATCCTACCAATCCAAAGGGATGGACTGATGCTATGAAGCATGTAACCAAGACAAGCGTCTCTATAGTTGGACATACATCTAGGCAATGGGATAGATTATTTTACCCAGAGGTGAAGGAATGGAACAAATTTAGAACTGCTGCTCGCTCATTTAAAAAAGAAAAAGGTTATGATACTCCTCAGTTTAAACTAAACACAGCACGTCAAGTATACTACAGAGATTTAAAAAATAATTTTTGGAGAGGAGATGAGAAAGAATTTGCTAAATCTTACTATGCAGCATTGGCACAGATAGATACGGAGATGCTTAGAGATGGCTATATAAGTCAGGGGTATAGAAGAAAGCAGGCAATGAGAAGTATTGAACAATCATTAAAAAGTATGAATCCTGTCAATTTTAGTGCCGAGGTTAAAGGAAGAGAGATGTCTAAGCGTAGTGAGTTTTTGAATTATTTAAAGAATTATGATAATGACGTATATAGACAAGCTTTAAATTCTGAGAAAACCTTTAACTTTAAGCTTAGGAAATTGTTGTCAACTGTACAGCAGTCAAAGTATAAACTTAATTACTCTCCATACTACGATAGGTATTAATACTTATCCACCTTTAAAGCATTCCTTTTAATAATATCTTTCTTTATTAAGTATGCCAGCTTTTCCTTGTTGTCTCCATTACCAACAAACTTAACAGGCTTAAATGGTTCTACTACTTGTCTCAATGTCTCAGGCGTTATCCATATATAAATCTCACCATCATCAAACACCCAGTAGTCTGCTTCGGTAGTTGAAAGTGCAGAAGGCTTACCATTAAACTCAATCTCAACAACTATATTACCTGTATAGTTTGATTTCTTATCTTGCTTTACTTCTATTTTCTTTTTAGTCTCTGGTACATATATATCATAGCCTTTACAGTATCCTTCCATGACATGTGCTTTAGGATACTTCTTTTTTATCTTAGCACATACAGCATCTTCACTTCTATGTCCAATGTTAAGTGAATCTTTAAAGTTCTTGCCTGCCTGTTTATTTGTTATTATTTCTACTAATTCTCCATTCATGACTTCTATCTCTCCAAATATTCTTCGTATGTCTGGTAGTAATTTGTGACATTTATGATAGTTCCCTTCACTATCAATGTAATACAGCTGATTAACAGCCTCTGTAGTGCCCATTTATGGGACTTTCTCCATTTTTGTAGGGTCTACCCAAGGTAAATCATATTCCGTGCTTAAATGTGCCTCTATCCCATGTATTGCAATTAGTATTGCATCTGCTGTCTTTAGTGTGATCCCTTTTGTTTCAGGACATTTATCTATTGCCATTTTCTTTAAAATTCTTTTTCTTACATCCTTTGGTAGTCCCTTTTTTATATCAAAATGTGACTGCCATATCTTTGGAGTAACAAGTATTGGATTTAGTTCATGTGATGCTAGCACTCCCTGCCATTGTCCATAGTTTTCACCGAATGTAAATGAGCCAGCCCTACCATCTGTAGGGAATGCCCATACCTTTTCCATAAATACTTTTGTCCTGTATGCTGCGACATCATTGAGACAAAGCCCAATTAGTGTTGCCATATCGTTAACTGTTTTAGGGCAGTTGTGTACCCTTACTATCTCATCTGTGATAACAGATATTCCCCCACCTTTTCCTGGGTCAATTCCAATTACTTTTCTGAATGGACTCTTCATCTAAAATGGAATCTCATCTTGCTGTATTTCTGTTAGTGGTGGTGTGAACAGTTCATCTTCATTGTTATACATTTTACATTTGTCTCCATCATATGCCATTTGTACTGAGCCTGTTTCTCCGTATCTTACTTTCGCAGCTACAAGTACTAATTCATTCTTGTTTTCTGGCTTAGCTGTTGCTGGCACTTTGTATGGATAATAAACAAAGAATACATTCTCTGCAACTTGCTCAATAGCACCGCTTTCTGCGAGGTCTGATAATTGTGGTCTTGGATTCCCTCTCGTCTCTAAAGCTCTGTTTAATTGTGATGCTAAAATTACTACACAATTATATTCTTTTGCAATCCATTTGTAGTCATTTACTATACGTTCTAACTGCAATCTTCGTTGATCTTCTTTTCCTGTTGGAGTTATAAGTTGGATATAATCATCAAATATTACATCAGGTTTAAACTTTTTTATTTCTGTTGCTGAAGATGGGAAGTCTCTTATCTTATCGTACATGCGGAAACGATCTGTACTATATTTCTTTGCAATGTAGTCACGTACTCTATCAAGCTCTTGCAATTGTTTCGTGTCATATATACCTTGACGTATCATTCCATACGAAAGTCTGCCTGACTCCAATGCGAGAAGTTTTTTCAACACTTCTACGTTTGTAAGTTCCCTGTTAAACAAAAGAACTTTTCGTTTTTGGGATAAAATATTTGAGAGTAAATTTAGCAACATGGTAGATTTACCATGACCAGGCCGTCCACCTACTATTGTTATCTCTCCTCTTGTAAGACCACCTGCAAATTTATCAACATCAGCAAAGCCAGTTTTGACAAGTAGTTTGTCCGTATTTCTTATTGATTCTATTGCATCACCAAGAGCTTCATTAATATCAAAACTACTATCTGGCCTAAGACTTATAAGTTCTCCAATAGATGTATGGGCTGTGACAAGCACATCTAAAGCATTTACTTTATTGTCCATAGCCTTTTTTTCTATTTCTTTAGCTGATTCAACAACAAGACGTAAAAGATACTTCTCATATATTTTCTTTGCATATATCTCTGCCGTGCTTTTTGTGCCTGAGTTCTGCGTACAGTCAACAACAAATATATTATCAACTCCCATTGCTATATTAGCAGCATCTAAATTAGCAGAGATAGTCATAAGGTCAATATGCTCTCTTCTCTGTATCATGCCAGCAAGCACGCTCCACAGTACTTTACACTTATCATCATACCACACCCCATCTGATACTATATACTTCGCTATATCATTAAATTTGGAAGGATAGTTAATAACAGTTCCAATTACAGCAAGTTCTATTGTTACATCATTTGGGAGTTCTTTTGTCATATTAGAATATTTCCTCTTGTGCTGTCTTAGTGTTTATAAATTTGGCGTAGTCTTTATTAAGCTCAATACCTATCCATTTTCTGCTAAGTCTTTTAGCCACATTTGCTGTTGTACCACTACCCATGAAAGGGTCTAACACCACATCCCCTTCTTTTGTTCCAGCTTTTATACATAGTTCTGGTATCTTTTCGGGGAAGACTGCGAAGTGAGCCTCACCTGATTGTGCGGTATTAATACTCCAAACATCTCTTTTGTTTCTAAATTCTCCAGTCGGCTGCGATACTGCTGCTATAGAATTTGCAAGAAGTTCACCTCTTCTACTGTCTTTTCTTGCTCCTCTATTGTCACCTGCAAATACAGCCTTCTCTTGTATTGCTTTATAATCAAAATAATACTTGGACTTTAATGACAATAAGAATATATATTCATGGGACTTAACACATCTATCTTTTACAGCTTCAGGCATAGGATTAGGCTTGTGCCATATAATATCTTGGCGTAGATACCATCCATCTTTCTGAAGTGAAAAAGCCAGCATCCAAGGGACACCAGTTAAATCTTTTATTTTAAGTCTTGAATGTTTAGGTGGTGCTTTACGATGCATTCTATAGTTGTGACCTGTTTCATCACTTGTTATAGAATTTCCACCTTCCCAGTGTCCACCTTTAGCACCGAAGTATGTGTCTCCAATATTGATCCACAAAGTACCATCATCTTTAAGTACACGTTTTGCTTTACGGAAAAAGGCTGTAAGTTTAAGTACAAAGTCTTCTGGTACAAGCTCCTCGCCAAGCTGTCCACCCACCTTATAGTCTCTGAGACCCCAATAAGGAGGAGATGTGACAATTGCTTGCACTGACTTTTCTTCTATCTCATCTATTTTTTCAAAACAATCACCAATCAGTAACACTATTTCTCTCCAATAACTGTGAATACCTATTCATGGTGACCTTGATGAGTCGTGATGTAATCTTTACATCATTTTCTGTGTGCCCACCAATATCATCGAGGAATTTTTGTAACTGTTCCTCGTAAAAAGATATTAACCAGTCTTGGAGTTCTTGTTCTGATCCAAATTTGTTTGCGAATTTTCCCAAGCTAACGCCTCTGTTATTACTTTTCCTATTTCTTCTTCGTCAACTTGATTTACTTTATACAGTGAATTACCATCTTGCATTTCCAATGGTTGTATGGGTTGATTTTTATAATACACACCCCAGTTTTCACTTTTAAGTATATTCACTATTAGTTCTACTATATCCATGATCTTTTGCCTTCGTTGTTGTCTACGTTCTCTGCATGCTTCTATTTGAGCTTCCGCACACAAAGCTTTTATATAATCAAGGTGCTTTGTACCGCCTGAATCTATATATACAGTATCAAGTTCCTCTCTTATCTTCAGATCGTTGTTTTTCAAACCCTTCTACCTTTGCCTTGACGAACTTATTAAAGCTTTCTGTCTCTCCTTTATGTTCTAAATATAAGGCAATTACTCTTCTCGTTTCAAGGCTTTCTTCTCTTAAAAAGAGAATGTCATTGTGAAGTCCAATAATAGCATTGGTAGTTTCTTTATTAGTTAATTTCTTTTTACTCAAGTACTCTGTCTTTCTTTGCTTTTTTCATATTTTTTGTACCAAACTGTTCTTTGTAGGCACAATCTCTACATATAGTTATTTCATCACCAGTGAACCAGCTTTTCCAGAGAAACTTATTTTTTTTTGTGTATGACTTGCACATATAACATTCGTATGTTATCTTTGGACTTATCTCTAATAAAGATATTGTCGGAACTGCCATATTTTCTTTTTAAGTATTCTCTTAGCCTCTGCTCTGGTGTTTTACGCAATTATGCTATAGCTTCAGTTTTTTTCCGTGTAGTTTTTTTACTTCTTCCAGTAGTTGGTGTAAACTTTTTATCTGGCTTAACTTCTACACCTTCTGTTGCTATATTTTTAGTATTGTTTTCTGTTAAATCTATATGATGCATTCTTGTTTGTATTATTTCTTCAAGTGCATCTTCTATAAGTTTTACTCTGCTTTCTAAACTATTTATACTATTTTCCATATCAATAGCTCTGCCCATTATTTTTGCTCCCTTATTTTGTTGTTGTATTTCGACTAATTTTGCTGATATATATACAGCACAATCTAATGCTTCTTCTAATGCTTCTTGTACAAAATTTCTACCATCACTTGTAACATTCTCATGTCCATATTTTTTCTCACCTTTAATCAGGCGTTTACCTACAAGGTTTAGTATCTCAGTGTTCATTCTTTCTCCTCTTTTATTACAGGTAAATATGAATGTAATATCTCTTCCATTATATCAAGTCTCTTTTGTAGGTCTTTTTTTTCCTGTACTAAATGTTTTATTATATTCATAAACTCATAGTTATCCACAGCGATCACAAATTATTCTCTTTAATCCATAGGTAGGAAAATCATCATAGTAATATACATTTTTTCCTTTGCCCGCATAAAATACATTCTCGTGAGCCTTATTGCATTTTACACAGTAGCATACTCTAAAGCGACTGTAGTCATGGTCATTTGCCCTCTTCTTATATTTTATTTTAGCCATCTCATATGGGTCTGTTTGTATTAACCAGCCATTTTGTGTGTCTTTCATTTATCTCCTTTTTACGTTAAAGCAGGTAGCTATGAGGTTTTGTGCGGATACACTATGTTGTTGTCCAATCAAGAAGCGTACCTGCTTAACGTATAGCCCAAAGCAATAATATCATTACCGCCTTATCAAGTATCCATAGTAAGATGAGTATTGACAGTTTAGTTTCGTTACTTACTTTATTCATAAATCTTTAAGGGCTGATACTTTCACCAGCCCTTATTTTTAAATTTAGGGGAGCACCTTAAGGAAACTCCCCAAAGGAGTCCAAGCATGGAATATACTCGAACTTAGATGCTGCTTTGCTTTCGCTAGGTGAGCCAACCTATTACTTTTTTAAATACCTATACACTGTAGCTCTGCTTATGTTAAGCTTTTTAGCCACAGTATCAGGCTTCATTTTTAAAGCCTTTACAGCCATCTGTGCAAGCTTTTTCTTTAACCTAGAACGGAAGATCATGTGTAGTGGTTTCTAATTGTTTTCCATCTGTCCACAATTTAGTAAACTTACATCTGTAGGATGGAACAGTTTCACCTTTTTCATTAATCCAATCTTTTCCACGTCCCACAACCGCAGTTACAGGAGTTCCGTTAAGATCAGTTTCTTTAACATCTGGTAAAAGTTGAACTCTAACAGTTTTACCATTTATTGTACGATCTTCAGTTTGTATTTCCATTCCAATAGATTGACAAAACATCAAGTATCTTTTATTGCCTTCGGCATTAGACTCAAATTTGTCAGTATCTGTTGGCTCTAAGAACCTAAATATACCATCAGAAACTATATCCCAACCAACATAGTGTTCGCCAGTTATTTGTTTTGTAGTTCCCTCTTTACTTGTTATCGTGTATGCTTGGGTTCTATTTTCAGGTGCAACATGTACTTTAAAGTTAAATATACGTGCCTTAAAAGTTCTGTTGTCCTTTGTGAACTCTCTTGTTAGACTACGAGCATCAGTAATATGTCCTAGATATTCACCAGCTACCTTTGGAATATACTCATCTCTCTCTGCTGTACCATTTTCACTTGGTATAAACAGAGCTTCTTCGTGTTTTAGCGTTTCAGTCATTGTAGACATTTAATCTCCTTATGTGTTTGTGTAATGTTCCATAACTTTCTGGAAATTACCTTGGTTTATTACTCCACTACTTATCTGCTTAATAACTTGATACCTTAGATCAGGTTCTACCTTTTTATCACCTAGCAGGCTAAGTAATTCTTTTTGTTGTTTATCATTTATTGGTGGACTTGGAGGCAAGTCTTCACCAGCAAACAAATGAATACCAAGACCATGAAGTGCAATAGCCTTAGCTAAACATCTCTGTATACTTGTATTAATCTGAAATGCATTAGGTGCTGCAACAGGTTTATTTTGATGGTCAAGTACGGGATGCACCTGTGTTGCATCTACATCATCAACAGTTACAGTTACCTTAACAAAATAACCACACTCTGTGGCTATAAATGGAACACCATTATCACCATACTCATGTACTGTCCACGTAGCACTTGGATGTTTTTTCTTTAATTCTCTTACAGCATAAGCCCAGCTAAGATAACTAAACTTACCTTTTTTCTCGATATGTTTAGTAACATCTACTTGGTCAAGTTCTGTAAAGTAGTTTGTTTTTTTAGTTGCCATGTTTCTCTCCTATTTAAAACTTTGGTGGATTACAGTGATCTTTAAACTGACAATATCCACAAGACCAACTGTACGCAGGTGATGTACCAAGTTGGAACACTGGTAAACCCCTTGCATGTTCTGCGTTAATTGAATGCCAATATTTTCTAGCCTTATCAAGATAAACATTTGGTATAATCTGTTCTCTTATATCAGAGTTATCTTTGTTATAATATATTATTGACATACTGTCAAGATTCCCATACTTTTTTTTTAATGCAAGTCCATAAGTAGCAACCTGTAAGAAGTGATTTCTATTTTCTAATGGAATTGCATTCTTTTTATTGAACTTTTGTCTGAACCCCCATGTTGAGGATGTTTTCAGGTCATACAATCTGTTAATACTATCTGTATTCGAAGCCGAGCAGTCTCGCATAAATATGTCATAAAAACCACGGACTTTGAACTCAGGTAATTTAATCTCCCCTTCCGTGTCAAATTTTTTGACGCTCTGTACAGCAATATTTATTTTATTAGGTTCTATATTAATATTATTATTATTAATATTATTATAATATATTAATGCGTTCTGAATATCTTCGTGAATAATTGAGCCAACTCTCATAATTCTTGAGCTTTTCTCATTTGGTGGATTGGATGGGACTGCTTGCTCTACAGACTCATAGTACAACTTACGAGAACAAAAACCAGCACCACTCGCATGATACCAGCTTTCATTACCATCATACCTGTTCTTTCTGTTTTCCTCATTTTTGTGCTCTAAATATTCATGGTATATCTTTTCAATCATTTACTTGCGGGTTCTTTCAGCTTGCACGTGTGAACATACCCCTCAATCAACTCTTCTATTTTCTCTCTGTATGTTGGACAGCCATCACGTATGACTTTTATCTTGAATTTATCCCACAGAACACGTTTAATTTTGAACTGGAAATGTGTAAATTCCTTGTCGGTCTTATTCATTATTACCTCTATTTCTCATTGAGAATTGTAGTTAAAATTACATTAGATTATATGACACTACAAACATATATTTATAAATATATTAAATATTTATTTATATTGAGGAGAGTCTCAAATAATCTCATTCTTGTCTCATAAGCTTACTTGGGTTTTAATTTTCCTTCGGAGTCTACAGTCATCTCATTCTCTACAGTATCTAATATATCTTGTCTCACCTTTACCATATCAAGTGCTATGCTGTAAGCATCCTCAGCAGCACACACCCTCCCGAAAGAGGGCATATGCTGCAAACATATCAAGCAAGTCTATCGTTGTTTTATCTTTTCCCATTAGTCAGTGTATGTGAATAATCTAACTTTATTTCTTGCTCCATGATTATATATTTCTTCTATATTTCTTAGATAATCATTTCTATTTCCCTGATGTACAAGCTTGGGATTTCTTTTTGCAAGTTTATTAATAAAGACACTATGATTGAACACATCCTGTTTCTTGTTAAACAAATGAATTAGTGCACGAACAAAATGATGGTGTGTAAAGTCATCAAAATATGGCTTCACCTCAGTTATCATATTTGCCTGTTCAATAGCCTTACCATGTTGGACTATTTTAAACTGCCCATCATTAAAAGCCTTAGCCATTGTTTTTTGACCTTTCCTTTTACCTTTCCGTAGGCTTGTATGCCCTAAACAGAGTTGCATACACTCAGTATGGTTTAGTTCGTAGCTATTGAAGAACTCTTTATAGGTTATGTAATCCTCATAACCAAGATCACAGAAACTATCCATATGTTGTTTCCAGCTCCACGACTTAGTGTTTGAGTTTAGTCTTTTGACATCTTTTAATGTTAAACCTGAAATTATTATGTAATAAACTGGGATTCCAAGTCTTCTACATGCCTCAAGTCTATTTTGACCATCTCCAACACGAAATTGTTCATCAACAACTATAGGAACTGAAAGCTGTTTTTCGGTAAATGATTCCATTAGATTCCTTACATGAGCCTCATTTACTTCTCTGTTGCCCTCAAAATATCCAAACATATCATAGTTAG
>NZAS01000107.1 GCA_002686195.1 Candidatus Pacearchaeota archaeon
GGATTGCCAATTTTTATAGCATGTTCAATTTCTTCCTCTGTGCTCATGCCGGTAGAGATAATAAGTGTGTGTGCGTGTTCACGAGCACTAATAAGCAACTCGTCATCAGTAATTAAGGCTGAAGGTATTTTCATTATTGGTGAATACTGTGACGAAAACTTTACTGACTCTAGATCCCATACTGACATAAACCAATCTATCCCGGCTAGTTTACAATACTTCTGGATTTCGTTATATTCTTTCTCGCCAAATTCAATCCTTTTTTTATAATCAATATATTTCATGTCTCCCCATGGAGTTGATCTGATTTTATTTTTTTGATGTTCGGGAACACAAATTTCAGGAGTTCGCTTTTGAAACTTAACAAAATTGCAACCAGCAACTTTTGCAGCATCTATAAGTTTTTTTGTAGTTTCTACACAACCATTATGGTTAATACCAATTTCGGCTATAACTTTAACTGTCATTTCATAATCCTCTTAATTAATTCTAAGTCTTCCATTGAATCTATTTGGAAGCTTCTATGTATTGGAATTTCTACTACTCCGATTGAGCCCCCATATCTTATTTTTGAATCCTTTAGTTGATTGTTTGTCGTAACATAAAGCATTCCATTTTCTACATATGTTGAATCTCGATCTTGTCGGCGGGGCCTATCAGATACATTCCATTCAATTGGCTTAACCTCGTTACAAGAAGCGGTCCATCTGGGAACCCAATGTTCTTTTGTGACAGTAAATGCAGAATCAAATTTTCCTTGTGGGCGAACTAATTTAATCGCCTTGTTAATATCTTCCGGTAAAATCATAGGAGATGTTGGTTGAATAAAAACTAAAATATCAAAGTCAATATTATCAGCAAAGTGCAACAAAGCCTCCTCGGATTTTGATGTATCTTCAGCTAATTCGCTTGGACGATCAATCACTTTAGCACCATACGCCTTACTAATCTTAGAAATTAACTCATTATCAGTAGAAACCCAGGTTTCATCTACATCTGAAGCTAGGGATGCTTCAATGCTATACCCAACTAATTCTTTGCCATTTAGATTAACTATATTTTTTCCTAATATACCCTTACTCCCGCCGCGAGCTAATATTAAAGAACAAACTTTAGTTTTAGAAGCTTTTCGTTTTCTTCTTTTTCTTTTAGGCTTTTCTTTCAATTCTGGTTCTGATGGAGAGTGCGAAGGTTTACTACAACTTGAACACTTAAGAAACGGAGGCTGTTTGCCTTTAAAATCCCAATTCGTACCATCACACACAGGACAAACAGGTACTGGATCAGATGAACTCATTTTAAAACCTCTTCCCAAAATTGTTCTATATCAGTATTGTACCAGAGTTTTAAAAAGTTTTCAATGTTTTTTTCATAATATTCAATGTTTTTTTCACTAAACTCATTAAATACTAAACCTTTTTTAATCATTTCAATTTGAACTGGATTGACACAGTTTTTACTATGTTTGGTAGCTTCAAGCTTATCTAGAAAATATTCTTCATATGGCATATAAACAGGGGTGCGGCACATCACAGCTTCACTGGTACAGATTCCCGAAACATCCGAGAGAAGTAATATATCAGAGATATACATAGCTCTATAAATCAGTGGTGGAAATCCATCATGTCCATCTATTTTTTTATCTATAAGGTGTTCGACTTCTTTATATTTTCTTGAAATATCGAGAGAATTCGTTTTGTCTTTTCTTTCTCTACAGAGAATATAATATCCCCTATCTTTAAATTCATGAATCATTTTTGTAGTTTTTTCCATGAACTCATCTAAATTTTTATATGCTGTAAAATCTTTTTCTGCCATACGAAAACTAAGAAAAGCAATTTTTCTATCAAGTGGTATTCCTAATTCTTTTTTAATTTCATCTTTATTTAGTTTTTTTAAATACTCATAGTAATATCCCATGATATCAACTGTCTTAAATTTTTCTATATAGTTGTGAATATCGCTATAGTCAGCATATTCCATTTGAAAATTACCACAAGCCTTTTCATCTAACCATGCCGGTCCATAAACAAATATTTCGAGATTATTGTAATATTCTTGAACTTTTAATAGACGACTAAAGTGACATCGATTCATACTCAGTGCCACGGATTTTTTAGTCCTTTCGGTGAGCACAACATATTCTCTTCCACGAGAAATAGAAATATCATAATCCTTAATTATATTATCAAATTCTAATTCACTGCGGCAATCAATTATATCATTTGGGTCATATAGTTTTTTGATATCTGCCAAATCATAATCTTGGATACATGGTTCAAACCATTTAGCCTTGCCTACCTTTTGAAGCCAATTATAGTTATCTCTAGCAGTAAAGTTTATTAGAATAATTTGCAACTTAACATTCGCAGGACACGTTCTATACAAAATCAATGCGGTTGGCACATCATTCGGATGGTTTAATAGATAAGCTATTTTTTTCATTGTAATTCTAAAAATACCTTCAAGTTTAAAAAATTAAATAAAAACTTTTTATAACTGTTCGTAAACTGTTCGTTCTGTATTAACTTTTCTATCTTATAACGTTTAACAATATCATATACAGGGCTGTCCGTCAAGATATAATCCCTTTGTTCCTTATTTTTAAAATTAATAATTGAGTTGATTGAGGCATTAAAACCTTTTTTCTCTCGACATAATCGAACGTTATCGTTTAAGATCCCCTTCATACTCTCACGTAAAATATATTTATTAAAGCCATTTTGAATGAGATATTCTGTTGGAACAGTAGACATAAACTCAAATAACTTAGAATCTAAAAAGGGGCTTCGATTTTCAACTGAGTACATCATTGAATTTAAATCATCCTCATGTAGAATTACTGGTATTACTTCATGAAACATTTCATTCATCATTCTGTTTCTTAAAATATCATAAGTATATTCACTTTCTACAAACGGTTCACTAAAGTCATCATTAAGATATTTTGCAAATTCTTGATTATTCAAATATATGTGTTCTCTAAAGCTTGGATCTTTGAAATATAATTTTGGGTCTTTTAAAAATGGGTTTCTTACAAACTTTTTTTGATGAGTGTCCCAATCTTGTAGTATCTTTTTTATATTTGGCTGGTTACGCATTTCACATAAATATAAATTATGATGATCATAATATCCAGTAAAAATTTCATCTGCGCCGGTTCCCGATGTTGCTATCTTATACCCGCACTCAGATATTTTTTCTGAGAGCATTGAATGAACTAAATACGAAATTGTATATATTGGTGAGTCATGATATCTAATCAATTTTTTTAACCGCTCAAAATTATGTATTCCGGGAGTTAGTTTAATTTTTGTATTCTTGCAGCCTAAGTCTGCTAATGTGTGGTTTATATTTTCTTGTTCATTATATCTTTCATCATCATCTATTATAGAAAAAGTATTTACATTATAATTTAAAATTTTACTAGCAATAGATACCAAGCTGGAAGAATCCACGCCACCGCTCAAACAAAATGCTAATGGAACATCAGAACGCAACCGCAGCCGTACACTCTCTATCAAGTGATGCCTAGCTCCATCAATAGCCTCATCAATCTTCATGCGTGTGGGCGTATAAGAAGGCCACCAGAAGCGATGTTCCATTTTACGACCATCACCTAGTACTATCATGTTAGTAGCTCTAGGTAGCTCCTTAACATCCTTATAGAATGTCTCTGCGTGTTCTTTATACAATGATTTGTGGCCGTTAACTAAATAACGAAGCATCTGTTGTTCGTTAAGTTCTAACTTTTTGCCCAATAATGCTTGAAGAAATTTAATTTCTGAACCGAAATAAAAACCATCGGGAGTTTCTAAATAATATAAAGGCTTTTCACCAAACCTATCTCTTGATAAAAGCATCCTTTTATGTCTTTTATCAAAGATTGCAAAGCTCCACATACCTTCTAAATATTCAACACAATCTTCTCCATATAAAAGATATGCAGCTAAAACTACCTCAGTATCAGAGTCTGTTTTGAAAACAAATGAAAATTCCTTCTTTATCTTTTCTCTTAATTCAATATAATTGTATATCTCTCCGTTAAATATGATTGTACAGCCATCTATTGTAAAAGGCTGGTTTGAACGTGAATCAAGATCTATAATACTTAAACGAGAGTGTAATAAGTAAACTTTGTTATCTCTTACTTGATGTTCTTCATACGATTGATTATTGGGGCCTCGGTTTTTCATTAACTCAAGAGCCAACTTAATATTTAAATAATCAACTTCTTTCTTACCAATATATCCTGCAATTCCACACATTAACTAAGTAACTCTTTTAATTTTTGTTCTGCTTTAAAAACTATTTCTTCGTTTCTATCTTTATTTTGATATAACTTTCCGCTTGTTTTGCAATCAATAGTATTAATTTTGTTTTCCAGAATACTTTCCAAATTATCTACCAACAAATCAATTCCAAGTATACAAGTTTTTATAAAAAGATCATCTAAAGTATCAGAACTTGATAGTGTTGTCAAATCAAGTTTTCTTTGATCGATAACTTTTCCAGCATCTATTGAGCTATCTATATAATGTATTGTAGAACCTATTCGATCCATATGTTCATCCATAATTGCCCATATGTTACTATCAACGCCTCTATAATATTGAACTAGTCCTGTATGAATATTGATACAACCATATTTAGGTATATTATAGATGCTAGGTTTTAATAGCCCACAACCAAACGTAAAAATATAATCCAGTTCTAATTCTTTTAAAAGTGATTCAACTAATAATTTAGAAACATTTCCATGATACTGGAAAGTGTGTTTTACGTCAGGTTCCCACTCTACACAATCTGGAAAATAAGATAATTCTTTATCTTGCAAACTTTCTGAGCCATATGCTTTATGTTCAAATACTATATGTTTTACATTTATATGTTCACAAATAATTTTAGCAAAATTTATATGTCTGAGATTATTAGAAGTAATTAATGCGATGTTCATAATATTATTGGAGTACTGGATATTCTTTTAAATCCTTCGGCGTATTTTGTACCAATAGAGTATCCACGAACTTTGGCCATTCCTTCAATGTTGCTCGCCATTCCTTCAATGATTTTTTCTTGAGAGCTATATGCAGCTAATGCAGAAAGTTTAGCTTTTAAATTTTTATTAGACAACTTGACAGCAAAATCAACTTTATCATGTAAATCTGTAATCTCTGTTCCCCATACATCAGACACCGTATGTACTTCGCCTAATTCATTATGTATATCTTCTTTAGCTTTCCAGCAAGCTTCTGCAACTATCTTAGACACGGCTCGATGATCTCTGTGTTTGTCTTGTGGAGAATGGGTAATCACCAATTCAGGCTTGTGAAGACGAATTACTGAAATAACTCTGTGAAATAATTCTTGTGAGTGCTCATCTATTTGTTGACAAGGTACCATTAGCGTATCAAGATCTTTTATTCCTAAAACTTCAGCAGCACTAAATGCTTCTATCATTCTAGTAGAAGTAATATTGTTTTTGGTGTATAAGCCTCTTTGATCAATGCCTGTTTGCCCATCTGTAATAAACAACACGCTTACTTCGCACTGGTTTGTCGAAGACCACTTGTTGATTGTGCCGCCGCAGCCAATGGTTTCATCATCTTGGTGGGCAACTATTACTAAAACTTTTTTTGGACACACGAAATTCATATTATAATCCGTTTAATACACGAAATTCACTAGTAAGTTCTTTATATTGTTTTAATGTTTCGGGCGTAAAAGAACATAAGTGTGCCTTTTCGGTAGCTCCTTGAGAAAAATTACTAAACGTAAAATGCTTTTCTAATACCTTNGCTCCCCTTAAGTATGCCTGGAGTGCTGCGGTAGTACCCAACACATGATCGCTGAATCCGTAATATCCCGCTTCTTCGAATTTCTTAGGCATATTTCTAAGATCCTTATCATAAAGTGGTGTTGGGTATTTCGCCACACAATAAAGATATTTTATGTTTTCATTAAATCCAAAAGGAAACTCGTTTAATTCACACAAGCCTAGTGAAACAAAAGTTGTTTTATTTCTTGCAAAAGTTTTTTCACATAATATTTTATCACTCTTTGGATCTTGNGAACGTCCCGCNGAAGTCATNCTTGCTATCTTATACCTCTGGATATTTAATTCATCGAGCCACTCTAATTTTTCTTCGTCAAACACGGTAGCCATAAACTCTATTCCAATATTTTGGCAATAGTCATGGATATCTTTAACTTCATCGAATGTCATCTCTAGATATTTTCTAGAATCATCTCCCCACATTCTTTTACTGTTGAGAATCTGAATCTTAACGGCATCGGCACCATTTAAATATGCAGACAGTGCCATTCTTTTTAGCTGCAATAAGTCACCAGAATGCTGGTTAAATAAATCTACAATTATTTCCATTTTAATTCCTTTAAATCTTCTTTAGTGTGAACATCAATTAAATCACAAATCATNACTCCNCAATATGTACTCAGATANTTTTGAAATACATATTCTCCTCTCATAATCCTAAATGCNGAGTTTTGCATAAGATCNCTATCAACACTAAAAATNTCATGTTTNTTATTGTTAATTAATNTTTCTATTCCTTTATCTAANTGNTCNCCTTTAACTTCAGGTGAATTAGCTTGTAATGAAACTACTATATCTGGGNTATAATGNNNNTTAGATACAAANTCTGTAGTNCTCATAATAATTTCTTGTTTATATANTTCAGGATCCANTAGATGNTCNTCNCTNTAATGNATNTTNGCNCCACAGTCTNTTGCAATTGTAGCTACCTCTTCNCTNTCTGTGTTNACCCATACATCAATATCNTATTNTGAATCTTGACANGCTTTTATCGCCCAATAAATCATAGGCTTGCCATTTACAGGATAAATATTTTTTTTTGGCAATCTTTTTGAATTACCTTTAGCTGGTATTACTGCTAATATTTTCACGTACTCTCCAAGTAATCTAAGATTCTAGCACAGGTACCCGATTTTTCAAACAAATACTTTTTAATTGCTACATCATAAATTTCTTTAGGGCAATTCATAACCTCTTCTACTGCATTTTTAAATCCCTCGTATTCTACCTTAAAATTAAGTTCTTTGCAATACTCATGTTGAAACATAAATTCAAAATGTTTATAAGGTTTAGATTCAAAATTAACGACTGGTTTATGCTGTAAAATACATTCTTTAATAACCGTTGAGCCAAAATTAACTACAAAGTCACATACTTCAATTAATTCAATTGTGCTGTGTGGATACCACGAATAATCCTGAAAACACTTATCGGCCATTAAATCTGAAGGGACCGGATCTTTGCCGCGAGCCTTTACTATAATCTCATAACCCATTTCTTTTAAAAAA
>NZAS01000108.1 GCA_002686195.1 Candidatus Pacearchaeota archaeon
TCAAACCATCAATGAAATCCGTAAACATTTCTATTTCGAACCACATCACATGAGTTCCTATGACATATTTATTTTTTAATAAAACCATTTTTAATTTCCTCAAAATTCTTTAATTTTTCCTACATTTAATAAATATTCTATATGAGATATTTCTTGTCGAATAGAATGATTATGTCTATTTTTTATTAGTTCACTATTTTCTTCAAAATAATGAAATTTTTTATCAGGATTATAGAAATCCATACCATATATATAAACATCACACCCCAAATCCATCATAGTAAGTACAGCAGAAAATCCTACGGTACAAAAATGAATGTTACTTGCTAATCTATCTAAATGTAGATTATAATCTAAATCTAAAATACTGAATACATTATCTCCACCGTTAATATTAAGTAAAAATCCAGGTACTATAGAACCTATATTTCCAGCTGATCTTATAATCAAATGATGTTTTCTAGATGTCGGTACATAATCTTTGTCATAAGATGAATATTCATCTGTTATTAAAATATTTCCAAATGTTTTATGTGACATAAATCTAACATCAGTTCTACTACCAACATATTTTTCAAAACTCTCATACCTTGCCAAATTATTTCTAACAATCAAATCAAATTTATCAATTTCTTTACCTCGTTCACTTTCAATCACTGAACCACCATTCCCGATAACTATACATTTCTTACCTTTATAATCAGAACAATCTTCAATATATCTTTCATTCAATACTTTTTTTAAATCATTAGGATGCTCTATAGTTGGTGGTAAAAATTGATCATTTGTCTTAATATTATAATATGTATCATCATTCATTAAAATTTTCCATTCAACTATTTCATGGTGTTTATCTACCAAATTATGAACATATTCTTTTGTAGCTAATACTTTATCAAAACTCATAACATTGGTGCCTTTGATTTTAAATCTATGTCTAAAGGACCATCGTTAATATCAATATCAAAAAACCTACGTTGAAGTGCATGATCAGATAATATCATTTTAGATTCCTTTTCAAATTGTAGTCGCACATCTGGATTCCGTACCCCCCAACGAAATCCCCATTTTTTCCAAAATCTCATGTGGGATAAACTAAAATCACCTCGTGATTCAACCAACTGCTCTGCATTGATTTTAATACCTTGTTTTAATATATGATCATGACAAACAAATAATTTTGGTACTGATATGTTTATTATTCCATTAGATAAAAACTGGTATGCTAAATCATCTGGCCAAAGTTCAAATATAAAATTATAATCTATTTGTATATATTTTTTAAATAATTTACGATTCATAATAAAACAAGTCCAATAAGGAGATTCCACTGCAAAATACTTAGACTTATAATATTCATCAGGTAAACTCATATACCAACCACCATACGGCTCTCCAAGTATATTTTTAGACAACATTCCGCGCCCGATTCTAACCCTATCACCACTTAACTTGATTGCTTCAAATACACCATCAACTTCTATCCCCTTTAAAGCTTTACTATATTTCATAAAGCAATTTGCCCCCACCATTCCCACTTTCTCACTATCTATACTATCAATAATTTCTTGTGAATCATCCCAAAAAGACCTCCTTAATGGTATAACATCATGTTGAGGACACATCATCCAATTAACATCAATTTTATTTTTAGATAAATAATCATCAGCAACTTTTAATCCTTCCTGATATGATATTGCTTTTTTATCTACCATTTTGATATCTAATCTATTGCAAATTTTCACACCTTCACCTAAATTTTCAGGTAAAGAACCCATATCAACATTTATAACAAGCACATCTTTAAAATTTGCACGGGTAAATTTATAAATACACCCCTCGAACATTGGATAGTAATCTTTAGTTAAATATACAACACAAAAATCATACTTTCTTTTCAACTCATTATTATCTATCATTTAATTTTTCCTTCAAAATTTTAACTATTCTATCTGAACTTCTACCATCCCAAAGTTTAATATTAGTTTTCTTATTATAATTTATAGATTTTATTCTTTTTAAAATTTTCATATAATCAGTACCAATCAATTCATTAGTACCATCATTAATAGTTATGGGTCTTTCAGTATTATCTCTCATAGTCAAACACGGCACATTAAAATAAGATGACTCTTCCTGTACTCCACCGGAATCCGTTATGACAAATTTAGCATTTTTTTGTAAACACATAAAATCTATATACCCAAGTGGTTCTGTCATTAATATACGACTTTTATAGAAATTATACAAATCAATTTTTACTAAAGCATTTCTTGTTCTTGGATGTATTGGAAAAATACATTTAATATCCTCTGATACTTCTACTAACGAATCCATCATTTCCATCAATCTTGACTTATCATCTACAGTAAATGGTCTATGTAAAGTTATCAAAGCATACTCTTTTATCTTTAAATCATATTCATTAAGAACATCGGAAGTATCAAACTTATCTTCAAACTCAACTAAAGAATCGATCATTGGATTGCCTACAAAAAAATATTTCTCTTTTGGAATACCTTCTTTTACTAAATTATCTATAGCATCTTCACAAGTTACAAATAAATAATCTGATAAACTATCTGTTACTATTCTATTTAATTCTTCAGGCATACTTCTATCATTACTTCTTAAACCTGATTCAATATGTATAACTAATATTTTATCTATTTCATTATCTTCTAAATGCATTTTTGAAGCAACTATAGTTGCAGCAACACAACTATTAACATCACCATACACGATAACCATATCCGGTCTCACTTCTGAAAATACTCTCTCACAACCAATCATTATATTTGCAGTTTGAGTTGCATGTGTTCCACCCCCCAAACCTAGATTTATATCAGGCTGTGATATTCCCAAATCTTTGAAAAATGTACCAGACATATTATAATCATAATGTTGGCCTGTGTGTAATACGATATTCTCAATATTATAAGAATTATTCAATGATTTAATTACTGGTGCTGCCTTAATAAAATTAGGTCTTGTGCCTATTATATGTATTACTTTTTTCATTTACATATCTTATAAATACTTTCTTTAAATCTACGAGCAACTTCTATATTACCATCGTGGGTAAAATGACATCCATCGATAAAATATTCAGTTGCCAAATCACTCAATTCACACACATCAAACTTCATTTCTTTGGAAAGTTTATAAATCACGTTATTATATTTAGAAATATAATCCCCTGACAAATACAAAGGTGTAAAACCCAATTCAGGTAATGTACTAACTATAACATACATACCAAACACTCGTGCAACATTTACTATCTGTCTGATATTATCTTCATATATTTCAGGTGGATTTTTTATTTGCGTATCATTCGTCCCTATCAATAATAACATTATATTTGCATCACTTTTAGAATTAATATTGTTCCAAACTCTCTTTTGTAAATCAGAACTCGTTTCTCTATTAATACCAAAATTATGACAATAATAAAACTCACCTGTCTCATCTGTTAACATCTTACCCAACTCTGCTGGGAAACATCTTTTATATGGATCTCTTGCCCCAAACGTTAAAGAATCCCCTAAACACAATATTTCATTCCAAATCATTTTTAATTCCCCTTTTTATAATAAGCATTATATCTCATATCATCATCAATATACATACATTTAGAAAAAACAAATCCATTTCGTCTAAGTGTATCTTTTGAAAACACAAAATGTTTATCATTAGTTACTTTTAATTTTAAATCAACTAACATTATCGAATCTATGGCTACTCGTTTCATCTCATCTATTACCTCAAATGCATACTGATCATCAGGTAAATACTGAAACATTCCAGAACAAAAAACTTTATTAAATGAATTAGATTCATATGGTAATGAATTAGCTTCGGCAACAGCCACGTTATGTGTTGGAAATAAAGTTTTATGTTTTTTAATTAAAGGTTCAGAATAATCTACACCGGTATAATTGAATTCTTGAAAATCGCGAGATAAAAACCCCGCAGCACAACCTACATCTAAAATAGAGTCATCTTCTTGAATATTCATTTTATCAATAATAGTATTTACAATTTGTTTGCTATCTATTTTAATATCTAGGTGTTCCCAACCACAAAGATATAAAAGGTCTGTGCTATTGCTTTTTCCTTTTTTATCCCAAATATTTTTCCAAAATGTTTTCATATATTATAATACCCCACCATCCATTCCACCGTCCTTTTTATACCTTCTTCTAATTCAGTAGTATTTTTATGATTTAACTCTTTCTTTGCCTTACTGACATCCACAAATTTATCCTTAGTAGTTAATATTTCACTCTCAGTGTGACTAACTAAATTCTCATTCGCGCCAGTATACTTTAATACCAAATCTGACAATTCTTCTATCGTGTGTAAAGTATCACTTGCTATATTATACGTGCGTCCTGCATTAAAATTTTCTGAAATGTTAGCGAGAGTATTGACTGTATCATAAACATAAGTACTTGTCCTACGATGCCCTTTAAATACAGTTATTGGTTTCCCATGTAACAAATTATATGTGAATACACAATTAACACTCCTGAAAGGATGATACCATTCTCCATCTCCATATGTATTAAAAATTCTAACGACAACAGATTCCGTATCATACATTATTCGTGAATTTTTAACTTGCATCTCATTAACTCGTTTAGACATAGCATAATCATTCATTTGGTCAATCGCAATATTATCCATCACATCTTCATACATCACATCCTGATAATCACCATAAACCTCAGATGAAGAACAATGAACTAATTTAAATCCCATCTTCTCTTGTAATCGTATGATATTCTTCANNCCAATTGCATTGGTTTTCCAAACNTGTTCATAAAAATATTCACCATTCCATCTCCCAAATTCAGCTGCACAACTATATACTAAATCTGGTTTTACATATTCTATAACATCTCTGATTTGACGGAATTCACCAATATCACATCTGAAATAATTGTCATCTTTTACTTTACCCAACCCATGACCATACCTTCTCTCAGCATGTATTAAATCCAAACCAAAGACATCATGACCTCTCTCAGCCAAAACTTCTTCTAATTTACTACCAATAACACCTATTACACCAGTAATTAATATTTTCATACCACACTCCTTTCTTTATTGACTGAATCTAAATCAGTTTTGTTATCTACATCTACTTTATTTTGTTCAAGTTTATAAAAAATAGTGTCATCTTCCATACATAAAGGATGTAACTTTTCAACCACACCAACTTTATAACAAGCAACAAACATACTCAATTTAAGACATTTTGGATAATCTTGTCTTCTATAAAAATCGTGTTTTACTATTAACTCTGCTCTCAAATCATTTTTTTCATAAAAACATAAATAAGGATGTTGTTTTATTTCATCAGCACATACTAATGAACCTGATGTACTATTTCTAAAAAATTCATAAATTTTAATAATATCTTCCCAAGTTCTTTCTGGATAAGTAAGATACAATAAAACTATATCTAAATCTGCAGATATATCCTTAACTTTTATAAAGTGTTTTAAAACATCTGTCATTGTTGTTTTATCTTGTGCTAATTCATCTGGTCTATCAATAACATTTATGTTAGATTCTCTAACTCTCTCTTTGATAACATCATCATCAGTAGAAATATATACTTGATTTCTATACTCCATCGGAATAGAGTTAATAGTAAAATCAATTAATTTTCTATTCTTAAATTTAAATCCTTTTGAATTCTTACGAGCTGGTATTAAAAATATAACCTTTTCCATCATACTATTCTCTCATATCAAGTATTTTGTCAATCTGGTCTAACTCTATATATTCCCTAACTTGCAAAAATTGATCTATAGACATATCCCCAAAATTAACAGGGTCCCCATTTTTATTATTTAAAATTTTAGTTGCATCATCTAATTCTAAAACATATCTGTGAAAATTATCATCACATATTGGATCACCAAAACTATCATGTTCTATATCAAAATGCTCTTTCAAATCTTTTCTAACAACCCTCCACATTTCAGTTCCAGGATATGCTGTAGCTGTAAACATTTTTCTATTCACACCATTTTTTAATCTTTTATAATCTGGAGTTCCTGGTAAATGCCCACTTGTCCAAAATCGTTGTTGCCATAATATAAAAGCAATACTTGTTTTTAAATGTTTTAATTCTTCACCTGGATACGCCATTATCCAAGTACAATTGCCATGAATTCCAGCATCAGCAGATGTCTTTACTGCATCCATCATAGTCTTTGGAAAATTATAAGTATTTCCATTCACTTTAGTTGGCACGAGTCCATTTTTTAAAATAAAACCACCTTTTTGCATTTTAGTTAAAACGTACTCGTCTGCAGATTCAGCACCAAAACCAATATAAATACAACCAGACTCTGCCATTTTATATGCCCTCTCATCAGCTTCATCCATTCTCGTATGTGTTCCCCACCTAATATGGTCAACACCAAATTCTTTAAACACAGGAACCATTTTATCAATTCTTCTTTTATCTACAGCAAAATTATCGTCAGGAAATCCAATAAAATCCAAATTATACTTATCAACATACTCTTTAATTTGAATAGCTATATGTTCCGCAGACCTCATTCCATAATTTCTTTCACCTTGTGCTCCCCTATAACAAAAAGCACAAGCATAAGGACAACCTCGACTACTAACAGTTGTCAAACTTCTTTTCATAACAAATGGAGTAGCAGAACTATTATTAGCTTCAGTACCCCATACAGGAACTTTTATATAATCTTCTAAAACATTATGTCCATATGGATCCGATTCTAATAAATCTATAGCTGCATGTGGTATATCATCTAAGTTAGATGGTCTATCTCCTTCATAAACAAAACGATGTTTATTTTTAAATTCACCTATATGTGCAGAACTTAATTTATTGGAATTTAAAGCTTTAGTCAAACCTTTATCTCTAATAAGTTTAGCATCTTTACATATATCAAATATAACACCATCACCTTCAGACCTAGCAATACCGTCCAATTCGGGAATCCAATTAAATAACCCTCTTTTTATTTCCGTAGCCAATCCATTACCAGTAACTAAAAAACAATCGGGTTGAAGTTTTTTGACTATCTTTGCTACTTCTTCTTGCCATCTCAAAGTTGTTATTTTCCCGGAAAAGGCGAATACATCTTGATCGCCTACATTATTCAAATGAGTAGATATCATATTTTCTGCTTCTTTATAATTCAGATGTCTACCACTCTCCAACCCTCTTTCTTCTGCAAGTTTATCCTTTATTCTATATCCATTTAAGTCGATAATTGAAGGTTTTCCACCAAACTTTCTAACTATAGCAGACAAGATTCCTGGACCTTCAGGTGGAACATTCGGTAGTGAACTTTCCCTAAGTGGCATATTGACAAAAGTTATCTTTATGCCTTGTAATTCATTATACAATGTATCTTTAAATACTTCTATCATATCAATTTATTATAATAATTTTCTAAATCACATAAAGCCTTATGTGTACCACACCCTTCATGTAAATGCCCACTCCATATTTCTGTTACCCAACTATAACTATAATTTTTTAACATATAAAATACCTTTTCAAAATCAACATCACCCTCAAATATTTGAACCCCCTCTCCGTTTAAACCTACAGCATCTGATATATGTAGATGCGCTACATAAGGCATAATATTTTTCGTATAGTCTTCGAGACTGGAATTATTCATATTACACCAAAGCTGAGCATGAGATAAGTCAAAAGTCATCTTTAAGTCAAACTCTTTACAAAATCTTATCATATCATCATAAGGACCATAAGCATATTGATACCATTCTCCACCCAGGTACCAGGGTCTTGGTGGTAAATTTTCAGGTAATATATCTATATCATTATGTGAAAAATCTAATTTTTTAAAGTTATGAATAGCAACCGATATCATTTCTTGATGAGTAGATAATTCTTCCATACCGTATTTAGTGGTTTCTAACAAATCAAGTTTCATCCCACCAAGATGAACCACCATCTTAGGTTTAGCAAGTGGCCAATACTTAGATATCTCAATTGTCTTGTCAATAGATTTCTGAAGTATGTCAATAGATTTTTGAACCAATCGTTGATCAGTAGAGCAAATATCTACGACTTCTCTATCAACAATTTCAGGAGCATGAATAATCAATTCGGAATCATTGTTAATTTCTCTGAAATCTATATCTAAATCTGTTTGAGAACAATGAAATTCTATTACAGGAGTTTTTAAATTCTTATATAAGTCATAATCGTGAAATCTACACTTAACTCCCCACTTCTTTGAAAAGTCAAAATTCTTCCAATCCTTAATCAAGGTTTCAATTTTAAAATCCTCCTTTGAGATATATTCATTACTTGTAATATCTCTTTTTAATTCCTTTCCTACAAATTCTGGTATTTCGTGTTCAAAAATACCTTTTCCCGGCGACTTAAAATAAACATCATTTTCTAAAAATATATGACCTTTATTAAAATCAACCTCTGCTACAGCAGATTTAGCAAACACCTCTTTATTCAAAGTTTCTGCCTGATTAACTTGTTTTTTATCCATCAAAGATTTTTCCAATAACCTTATATTTCTAACCATAGTTTTCCATTGTTTGGCTGTCAATGATGCCTTGTGATCTGGTCCTCTTTGACTTCTATTTAAAGTTATATGTTTTTCAATTATCTTAGCCCCTAAAGTAACAGCAGCAATAGGTATAAAAACATCTCTCTCATGTCCTGAATATCCAACTATGTTAGATAATTTTTTTAATTTATTAATAAAATAAAGTCCTAAATCCTCATATGGAGAGGGATAAGTAGAATTTGCTAATAGTAACGCATATTTAATATTATTTTTTTTGTAATATTCTGTACATTTTTCTATATCATCTTCAGACCACATACCAGTTGAAATTATTATAGGTAAATTATACTCTGAACATTTTTTTATCAATGACAAGCTCGTCATATCCGCAGAAGCAATTTTAAATGCATCAATACCCAACTTACCAACAAATTCTACAGAATCTTCATCCATTGGTGTGATTATAAGGTCTAAATTAAGTTCCTTACATATTTTCTTTATTTTTCTATAATCACTTTTTGACAATTCGACTTCCTTTAATAATGGTATTAAATATTCGAAGTTCCATTCTGCACTATTCGGGTCATCTAAGATATCTTTTGTGTATATCTTTTCCAAATTTCTTTTCTGAAATTTAACAGCATCCACCCCAGCCTCATATGATTTATATATTAATTTCAACGCAGTATCCAAAGAACCATTATGATTAATACCAATCTCTGCCACTATATAAGTACCATCAAACTCTTCATTGAAAACTTTTTTTATTTTACTTTTAATACTCATGCGAACTTTCTCCTGAAGACATTACTTGTCCTTTCCATCATATAGTATCTCAAATCATCTGGTATTCCATTAAAATGATAAATCCATCCTATTTTAGTAAATGTCAATTCATCATCTAATATTTCAAATCGTCTCATGTCTTGCATATTCCATTCATAACCTAATTGTTTATAATCAATATTTTCTTTTTGTACAAAAAAATTCAGTACAGGTTGATCAGTTCCAACATGATATGTTTCTTGTAATTTAACAATATCATC
>NZAS01000109.1 GCA_002686195.1 Candidatus Pacearchaeota archaeon
CCTATTCCATACCCATCATCCCATACAATATTTGAACTAAAAAAATCTTTTGATTTATATTCACCATATTGTTTATCTAAAAAAGGTTCTATTCCCGCACCATCAAAAAATAAAAATACTAATATTCCAAGTTCATTATCAATAAAACCATTATCAAGTATTTTAATTACTCCTTCTTCTATATCATCTTTCATCATTTTCTCATAACATTTATTACCACCACCAACATCGGCGTAAATTAAATTTACAGATTGAATTGGTGATTCAGGACATAAAATATTATCTTTAACAACTTCATCATAATGTATTTGACCATCTACTAATTCATAATGGAATATATTTTCATATTGTAAATGTTCGTGTCTTTCAAGTTCTACATTTACTGCACCCTCAGAACCACCACAGGTTAATATATTTTGTAATGGATTATCGCCTAAATGTTTTTTAACATAGGGATAATAAACTTCATTTACTGCATCATATCTATCTCTCATATCTTTCTCTCAAAACAGATAATATATGTTTTGCCCACTCTTCATGTGATTTCTTACCAGGATGACCTTTATTATCAGAGTAATCTAATTCATTATCACCTATGAATGTTGCAAAACTTGTATCTATGATATTTGTTTTATCAACTAAGTTATTATTAATCTTCCTTTGCCCTCCCGTAAGGTCACATCCAAAACTTTCAAAAAACAGGTAAGGAATATTATACGATTTGAATAAACTTTGCAGAAAAATAATATTTTTAATAAGCGTATTGTGGAAATGATTTAAATCATAATGAATTATGAAATATTGTTTCCACCAATTTTTCCATTCATTACTATCATAGTAATTAAATAATTCTAATCGTTCTTGTGTCGAATCCACCAACCCCTTTAATTGTTCATTCAAATTATCTGAAAACTTTTCTTGAAAATTACCTGTAGCCCAATTAATGTTCTGATTTTCTTTTAATAGGGCATTGTAAAAATAATCTCTTGTCATCTCAGTAAATCCTATAATTACCACAATATCATTTAAATGTCTGTGATTAGAGTCAAACCACTCTAATGTGTTTCTCAATATTTTTTTATTTGATGAACCTGGTACGGAAATATTTTCATCTTTCAATCCCAACTTACTTGATATATGAAATGACCACCTTTCTGTTTCAGGATTCTTTAATCCATCTCCCCAAACCCAACTACATCCATTAGAAAGTAATATTTTTTTATTTTCAATCATGTTATCAATTTTTCTAAAAATTTGTGGTTTTCTTTTATTAATTGTTTTAGAGTTATAGAAGAGTGTTCACCGTACAAAAAATTACTTGCGTAGTTGGCACTTCCATCCCACGCCTTGATGTGCACAAACAATAATCTCTTATGTACACCTATAACATGGGGTGATGAATTTACTTCCACAATCCTGTATGACAAAGCTTCAGTTTTCTGCTTGAGTTCCGATACATCGACATCAATACCTACTTCAACATATGGATGATCACATTGATATCCTTCAACTTTATAATTTTCATCTACCTCTCTCGTTTTACACGACAGCCTTCCAAAGTGACTTGCACAAGAATTAAAAGTTTCAATTTCTTTTGCCCAAAGATATTTCAACAAAGGTATTATTTCTTCATCTAACTTCCAAGGCGGTTTGGATAAATCTTTATTATTTAACACACCTTGAATAAAATCATTATCATTTACACCCATAAAATCCTCCAAATATGCTCAATCATATCACTCGTTCCAAAAGATATAGAGGTCGGTCTTGATAATCGGTTGTTCCGACCATTCTAACATTTCCGAATTTTTCAATATACTTTTGTGTCCATTTATCATATTCGATAACATCTATATGTTGATGATTAGTAGGCTCAAACCACATATCTTTAATTTTGAATAAATCTGCGATGTCTGTTAAAAAATCAGTCTCATAATAAAAGTCAAAATCCCAAATACTATAACAAATCAATGTATCAAAATCTCCATGTTTTTCTTGGATACCTTGAAGTTGTTTTTTAACTTCATCGAAGGCAAATGGAGAATCTCCACCTTCATAATTCAAACCCATACCCGAATAAAATTCCATATTGAGGTGCTCGAATTCAATATTATCATAACCACTTATTTCTTTTGATATCTCGTTCAATCCAAGAATGGTGGAATCAGTATCGATACCCAAACAAAATTTAGCATTTTCTTTACAAGCTAAAAAAGAAAAGTATGCTGTATTACATCCGAACTCCAAAACTTTTCTACCAGTAGTACTCATGGTCACATTATTAGTCATAGGTAGTTCACGAACATCATTATGATTGACCATTCTTCTATTACCTGATAAGTAAAGATGATTCCAATCAAAGTGTTCGGCTCCCCAACCATCCCTTTCTGTTTCTGAAAAGTTTGGTATCAATAAAGGTGAGTATATTTCAACATAATTATTATCGATGTAGTCCAATAGTTTATGTCTTAATTCTGATTTATTACTTCTATCCATTAGTATTCTCCAATATTGGTATTATTATTTCTTTACAAAATTTTTCATGAGACGATGGTGATGGATGACCCGGATCTTCCTTACCATTTCCCCACGGGTCGCGAGCTTTTAAACATACCCACTCAGCTAAACCACCATATTCAACCTGTTCATCTTCATAAAACCACCACTTATCCCAATCAATCATATCCCAAAGGTGACTTGAATTTGGATACCAATCTTTCAAAAGGGGTGTGTTCTTTGATATTTTTTCGGTGGCGTTGTCTGGCCAGTACCTATCATCTTTAAAATGGGTGTTATCTCTCCAAGCAAGATTCCATATTTCGTGTCCAAATATCTCATCACCCTCTTGTCTTGCCCAACCGCTTGGCACTCTGAATGAGTATTTGTTGAATATATTTTGCCAACACATCATTTTATACTCAATACCTAAACTATCTAAATACCATTGAGTTTTCAAAATACATTCAAAAGTATTGATTAAACTTTCTTCTTCTGAATAAAAATGTTTCCAATATAAATCCAAGAATTTTGTCACATCTTTATTATCCCATTCCATGTGAGGTATGCTACTTTTGATCCAAGTGGAATCATTAGGTGATAGGGTTACCCACCCTTCATCTCGAATAAAATTACCCATCCAATTTTTGTGTGGGCCATCAATCCAAAGTTGATGAAAAGGATTCTCCCTCTTAGTTGATAAGAACTCCTTTCTTGATATACCTGACCACATTATCAATACTTTAATGTCTTTCGGATTCAATCCANTCTTTATAGAATTATTGACTTCCCAAATGACAGACCTACTTATATATGAATTACCCACACCCACACTTCCGATGTTATGTACCCATCCATATTTTTTTTCATTTATGTGATAGGGCCAAGTCCCATCTGAATTTGTAAAACTACATCCCGCAGTTATTATTCTTGTATCCANTTTTTTCTCCNTAAATTTATGANTTGAACNNAAGAANATTCTTTCTTTGNTATCCATAATTTTTTTAATTTTTTTTGGTTGTNTAAAAGATTTTAAAACATCATAATTATGTCCAACTTTCCATCTAACTTTTTCAAACATATCAGTTAGTTCATCCAAAGGAATATTACACAACCTTTTGATTTCATCTATGATGAAATTTATTCTATCGATTGGATTATCAATGTCATCATAACTTTCGTCAAAGATTTCAGAATATGTTTTAAAACCTTCATCATGTAATTTAGATAAAAAACCTTTTTGACTTACAACCATAAAAGGTTGTGATATTAAGGATTTAATAGTTTTTTCAGTTATGAATACNTCCTTTTGNTCATTAATTGAATGGATATANNATAAGTCATGATGAGTCTCCGTGACTACACTAAAGAAAGTCTGNTCAATCAATTTAGGTANAAAATTANTATGNGTAGTGTGTAAATGTTTCAATNCACTATCGTTACGATATCCACTATCCTCTATTTCTTTCGGTAANTCCCTATTCCAATAAGAAACATAACCATATTTTAATAAATCATTAGATGATAATGATTCAAAAACAAATNTTCTATGATTATTNNGTGNAAAATTNAGACAATTATAAATCTTTTTGATGTCACAACCATACTTTACTTTATACATCCACTCATATGTGTTCATGACATGAGTAAATCCTTNAAAACCACTTCTACCAAATAAATATTGTTCATTTTGATAACTTGCATTATCACTTANAATTAAAATTTTATCAAATGGAATTTTCTCATGTTCACAAAATTTTAATAACTTTGTCCTTATATCCTTGNTGATAGATTCNAAANCTAAAGTTATGATAATTTTTTTAAGTGATTTATGATAAAAAGTTGTCTTNNNATTAAAACCAATCAATGGTATGAAAGAATTATTTATCTTGTAGATNTATTTCTTTATCTCATCTATATCGTTTATCGAAAACTCACCCATGATTTATTTGTATATGAAAGGGTCTCTTTTCCTTATTTCNTTTAGTTTTTTTCTATAAATAAAATATGATTGTAACTTGAACCATATATACTTTATCCATCGTATCATAACATCTCCTTTTCTAACGAAATTTTTTAGGTAATACAGTAAAATGTTCCCCATCAGGTTTATCCGTGTATTTCCAAATGGGATTTCCACAATTAAATATAATTACCTTTTCATTTTCACTCACAAAGTGAGTCTTTTTGACNTGAAAGAAATAAAATAGATTTTGAAAGCCTTGGTCTAAAAACGATTTACTGNTATATCTTATATTTNCAAATTCATTGACATCAAAATCAAAAGTTAAATCACAATCTTCTTCAAAATAAAATGATAATCCTTTAAAATTATTTTTGTTTGGTATCGAATATTTTTCCTTTTTATCAATGTATATTATATTCATCTCAAATCTCAAAATACCTTCCTCTTCGACTGGTCTTGGAAGATCTCCGTATTTCAATNCATTTCTTTNTATCCTCTCTTCATCTGATAAAAGTCTTTCACTAACCCATCTTCTTTCGGCAGATTTTGACCAGTTTTCAGTCTTACCTCCGCCTGTGAAACAAAACTTCAATTCCAAATCAATATATTTGTCATCATATGGTATTAGGTGTTCAAGTTTTGGTATTTGAACATTTGGATTTCTTCGTATNTTGTGATTTGAAGAAAAGATAGGGTGTGCTGTCATGTCCAAATTCCATAGATACCTAATTTTTTTTTCAATGTCATGTGGGGGATTTGAAACATCATCACANCCAACATAAATGTTAAAAGGAAGACTATCAATNAATAATTTACTTGTTTCAATNGGAGATTCNGAATNANACATATCANANANANTATAACCATAAGGGCCTAATTTCTCATGTGCTTCGGTACAAGGTNNATGAATTTCTACTCTTGGAACTTTATTTTCACTAAATTCATCACNTTCAAAATCTTCNAACANNATTTNACAANTCNNNTCAATTTTCTTTCCCAAATTTTNGTATATNTTCACGAGTTCTTCCCAACCCTTTACCTCTTGAATTTCTTCAAAACCATGTGAATGANTATCCTTTGATANAAGTAATAGATTGGTATNATCNAATTGNAGATTCCTTAGCAATTTGNATTAATTTAAGACCAGGATGTGGNTTAGGNACATATTTTTTNTCACCGAATTGTNNAGGNNTTCCANCACTCCCATCNNTACNCNCATCTTCNNCNTCTAAAACCAAAGTAGTNANNGGATATGGACTTNTACCNAANTTNATTATNTCACATATNAACTCCTTGTTCATCCACCAACGAATAAATTCATGACGAGTATCCATTATATTATNCCAAAAGTCAAAGNAGAAGGGAACNGAACAATTAAATAAATCATGAACACTNTGAAAATTNNNATAGNGTTGTTTCCAATCGTAAGATGGATTATTAACAAAAAACAAATGCCAACCAGCTCTATTCATCTTCAAAATGTAGTCGTTGAAATCTTTTGCGTTGTACATCAAAGTCTCCGAGGTAAATCACCTATCAATGGTTCGGAATTATCTTTCCATGATTGATGTTCACAATTATAAATTATAAAATTATCATTATTTTTAAATAATGATTTGTATGTATTGACATAGTAAAACATTTCAAATATATCTTCGTAATTAAAATCCTCATGTAATAAATGAATTCTATTCAATTGAATTTTACTTTTGCAATATATCGCGAAACCCTTATAATTATTTATCTTAGGTATATCGTTAAAGTCAAAATGTGGTTGTACTTTTTCTAAGTGTATTTTGAAATCGTTATTTTTACTTTTCATCTGATTTGGAACATCATCATCCACATAATAAATTCTCAATGGAAGTGTATTTTGAAAGACATTGTGAAAATTCCTATCGAACTCCCATGAAGAAATTTTATAATCACCTGTATCATTTGTTACAAACTGATATACCTTCATGAACTTACAATATTCAAAATCATACTCGTATCTTAATTTGATTCTATCTTGATTACCCATCATCAATTTTGGTTTTAATCTTTGTAAATCATCAAATGAACAAATCTCTTCACCACCATAGTCTAAATTGTGTTCTCGTAATGAGAAAACAACTGTAGGATGAGTTTCCCTATCCAATAGACCACATACATTTATTTTACCAGTGCCAGGATGGAATCTATACCAAATATCACCATCTAACCTTACTTCGTGCTCCACGGTAGTATGTTCTATTAGATAGTCTTTATCTTGGGATAATCTCATATCATAAGCTGATACTTGAAGAGGCATATAACTTCCATTTTTTCTCATATCTTGTATGAACCATCTATACAACCAAAAATAATGACCTCTTTCTGTATGGGTTTCATAATCTTTGTCCCAAGGCGATTTTAAGATATTTTCATAAAGTCCTTTATATCCATGCATAAATTCTGTATGTCCCCCAGCCGAACATCTCGTCCATTCTTCGATATCTCTTTCGTCAAATGCTTCCACTAATGAAGATTGAAACATATTTCGAGTTAATTTAAAATTTTCAGCAAACTCTATTTTAATACCGAAATCTCTACAAAACTCAAAAAATAAATCAAATATAATATACACTTCATGATTATGATTATCTTCTTCACAATCCATGACAATTAATCCACCCCTACCATTATAACCTAATTTTTCAATTAATTCACCATGTCCCTTCTCTTTGGCATAAATATAAAAGTCGTTATTCTCGGGCCAATGTTTTGAAAATCTCATTTGATGTCTTTTAAATTTGTAGTTACTCTCTTGACTCTATCGTCTTTATCTTCGACACGATTATTATAAATCACCACCTCACCACTTAATTTTAGTTGGTCACAATTGGAACATAACAAATCTGATTCACTACAGGTTCCTTTAGTATGATGATTATGAATTTTAGAAAATAAATTATCCTCATCGAGTGAAAAAATTTCTTCTAATGTCTGATGTTTAAAATTACCCAATATCATTTCATCATTAAAATCAAAACAACACATTATTATATCACCATCTACTTGTATTTGAATAGGACCCGTTTTTGGTCGACCACAAGTTTTATGTATTAATGGGCTATCATAATCCCTGTATTCATAATTATCCACCCAATTATGTGGATACCAAATTTCTAAACTACATTTATCACCATAATCCTCTACAAGTTTATCTACATCATTTTTATTTTCTTCTACAATATCCGCAGTAATAATAATCTCTGTTTCAGTTGGTTTTCGTTCAATAGCATAATCTAAACTTTTCAATACATCTTCTAATGTATGTTTATTTCCCTTATAATTTAATACTTTACCATAAGAATCTGCATTGGTAGTATGTAAACTTACTCTTAAATCCATAACACCAATATCAAACATCTCATCTATATTAGATTCATCTAATAAAGAACCATTTGTTAAAACATGAATACCATATCCTTTATTTTTAGCATACCTCATTTTATCTAAAAGAGTTTTATCTAAAAATGCTTCACCAAAACCTGAAACTGTGATTTCATCTATTTTGTCACCAGTCTCATCTTTAAGTTTATCAACATAAAACTTGTAATCTTCTAATGACATTATCTCTTTTTTACGAGTAAAATCATCGGTTGGCCAAGGACAGAATACACAGGCTGCATTGCAGGCAGTTGATGTTTCTATTCTAGCCTCATTCGTGTTAGGTATGGCCATTTATAATACTAACCTCTCTTCAATATGGGGTATTAACATTTCTTCTGTCCATAATTTATGACCAAGTTCATTTGGATGTAAATCATCTTTGCTAATCACTAATATCTTATCATTAAAAATTGGTATTTTTGAATCCTTAAATTTAA